>JAVLCL010000118.1:0-8427 GCA_031580825.1 Halothece sp. Uz-M2-17 | reverse complement strand
TATATTTGTTTTGAAGGTTTTTTGGCAATTAAGTAAGCGTAAGAAGGAATTTTGAATAACTGAATACAAAGGAGGTAAAAATGATTGTTGCTACGTTTTATAAGTTTATTGAGTTAGATCAGTTAGAGGGATTACAAACCAAGCTCAAAACCTTTTGTGAAAATCATGGTATTATGGGAACGATTCTTTTGGCACAAGAAGGAGTTAATTCCACAATTGCCGGTGAACAGGAAAGTATTGATCAGTTTTTTCAACTCCTGAAAGAAGATCAACGGTTAGCGGATATTCAACCCAAGTTAACAGAAACCGATGAAATGCCTTTTCTACGCTTAAAGGTAAAGATTAAACCGGAAATTGTCACCATGGGGGTGGAAGAAATTGAACCTGCCATTACCACAGGAAAACATATTGATCCCAAAACTTGGAATAAAATTATTTCTGATCCAGAGGTGTTAGTGATTGACACTCGCAACGAATATGAATATAAGGTAGGAACGTTTCAAAGTGCCATTTCCCCGAATACGAATAGTTTTCGTCAATTTCCTGAATTTGTGGAAGAAAACCTTGATCCGAAAAAACATAAAAAGATTGCTATGTTTTGCACGGGAGGTATTCGCTGTGAAAAAGCCAGTGCTTATTTAGTGGAACAAGGATTTGAGGAAGTTTATCAACTCAATGGCGGAATTTTGAATTATTTAGAAACGGTTTCCTCGGAAGAATCGTTATGGGAAGGGGAATGTTTTGTGTTTGATCAACGAGTTGCGGTTACTGAGGATTTAGAAACGGGAAACTATGAACTCTGTTACGCTTGTAGCCAGCCTTTATCCCCGGAAGATCGGCAATCAGAAAAATATGAACCGGGAATTTCTTGCCCGTATTGCTATGATCAGTTAACAGAAAAACAGCGCGATCGCTGCAAGGAACGTCGCCGACAACAAGAACTTGCTAAACAACGCAATCAAAAGCACGTTGGCGCAAAACTCCATCATTGATCGGCTTGGGCTTCCTCTTTCTCCTCATCAGCAGGAGAGGGGCGTTTCTGCCATTGGGCATAAAAGAGGGTGATGGCGACTAAAATATAACCGATTGTCCATTGTGCGCCTGCACCCCAACCCAGTTGAATCACTGTATCACCAACGCCACGTCTTCGGAAAAAGTGCGCTCTGGATTGCGCATTCCGGCTGCTCTCAGAGCATTTTTAGCAATCCCTATAGCCCAACCAGCAATACCGACCATAATCCCGATGATTACTGCTGGGATATGATGCTGCGGTGTAGCCGTAACACTCTAAATCGCGATCGCGCTGCCAATTTCTAAGCAATTCTCGTTATTCTGAAAAACGTCGCAACCCTCTAGTTTCAACCGAATGGCACAGACGAAAAAAGCAACTCGAAATCGAACAATTACTCTCAGTGAACAAGAAAAAAATGATTTTAGCAAAACTTTAATCACTGTTCAAAAAATTGTTGAATTAGAAGAAATTATCAATCAAATTATTCAGCAAGATATTTTTACCGTGATTGACAAACTCCCTACTTCTTTTATTGATTTATTATTTATTGATCCGCCTTATAATTTGAGCAAAACCTTTAATCAGAGTCGTTTCCAAAAAATGACAAATGATCAGTATGAAGCGTGGCTAGATAGTTGGTTACAGTCAATGGTCAGACTATTAAAGCCAACCGCATCGGTTTATATTTGTGGGGATTGGGTTTCATCCAGTGCGATTTATCGGGTAATGTCTCAATACTTCACGATTCGCAATCGGATTACTTGGGAACGAGAAAAAGGGCGGGGTGCAAAATCCAATTGGAAAAATTGTTCTGAGGATATCTGGTTTGGCACAGTTTCCGATCAATATTATTTTAATCCGGAGGCAGTCAAGCTGAAAAAGAAAGTAATTGCCCCTTACAAAGTGAATGGAAAACCAAAAGATTGGACAGAAGAAAAACAAGGCAATTATCGCTTAACTCATCCTTCTAATCTCTGGTCAGATATTACGGTTCCCTTTTGGTCAATGCCTGAAAATACCGATCATCCCACACAAAAACCAGAGAAATTGCTCGCGAAAATTATTTTAGCCAGTTCTCAAGAAGGAGACATGATTTTTGATCCTTTTTTAGGGGTGGGAACCACTGCTGTGGTGGCGAAGAAGTTAAACCGAAACTACAGCGGTGTCGAAATTGATCTTGACTATGCTTGTTTAGCGCAAAAACGGCTTGCCCTTGCAGAAGTCGATTCAACCATTCAAGGGTATGCAGATGGGGTTTTCTGGGAAAGAAATTCTCTTCCTCGCCAACGCAGTCGCAATTAAGAGGTCGCAGATGGCTTAGCCACCGCCTCCGCCGCCGCCACCACCGCCGCCACCGGCACCGCCTCCGCCGCCGCCACCACCGGCACCACCACCGCCTCCGCCACTAACACCACCAGCACCACCAGCACCAGAGGTTTGACGTGGAATTTTTTCGGCTCGTTGGCGTTGGTAATCGCAATGATTACAACTATATGTAACTAACCGTTTTCCTTCTGATCGGGTGGTAGGCTGCCTAATGATTTTACTTTGGCGAGAAAGAATAAATTCCTCGCAAGTGGGACAATAATGGTATTTACCCCTCGAACGATCATAAATACAGAGATGAACAGCAGAGGGATCATCGGAACAATGCCATCCTTCAACATTAATGGTTCCAAGTACCCAAGCCACTTTTTTCGGAGTATCCTTGAGATAATCTTTTAATGTTTCTTGGTGAGTTCGTTGCAGCGGTCGATTTTCATCAGTGTCAAAACGAGGACGCATATCACTAAATTTGCAATCGAGCCATAAAGTAAGGGGAAAGCTACAGATGATTCCCAGTGCAGTAGAAATCTGAAGTATTACGGGTATTAATATGTAATCTGTGAACCAATAGGAAACAAAAATAACTATGGCTGATATGGCAGTAAAAAAGCTGAAGTAAACCCATACCAAAATTCCGAAGTTAGAACGAGTGGAGCTAGAATTGAAACGCGATTCTTCGCCAAGTTTTAAATAGATAGGAGAATGATAAGCGGTTTCCTTGGCTTCGAGATAACTAAAATAGGATAATCCAATTGCAATTATTATTAAAAATAGACAAAGAATGGTGTCAGTGGTGGAACTCCCTTTCGGAGTTATTTGCTCTAATAGGTTTGGAGGGTCAATATAGCCTGCAGGAAATTGGACAATCGCGCTTATACCTTCTTTTTCACTGAGAAGTCGTGTCGTCTCGAAAACAGCGTTTAACTCTTCTCCATCCTGCTTGAGAGACGCTTCGTAACTTTGACCTTTTTCTCCTGTTTCACCAACAAATGCTTCTAGTGTTACTACATCGGCAGTAATTCCCGTCGGAAGTTCAATTTCGGCTTTAACTTGTTGAATGGGAAATGTCCAATTTTGTCCGGTGACATTCCAATAGAGTTGATCTTGTGACCCTTGATGTTCGATTTGTCGATCCGTTAAGTATTCAATTTCATAAGTGTAGTATCCCGGATCTAAGTAAACATCACTTTTCCAAATTTCGATCTGCTTGCGATCATTATTGACTTCCGTTCGATAAGTTGCTGGCTTACCATTTCGCTGAACAGATAAGACTTCAAAGCTAGGATTGGGGAAGTAACGATAAATTCCTCGTTGAATGTCACCGCCCGTTGTATTGCGAACGGTAATGGTTTCAGTGACTTTCAGTTTGCCATCTTTGCGAATTTTGATCCCGCTTTCATAGCTTTCAATGATTTCTTGCGGGGCGGGCTGACTGTTATTACTAGCATCCGATTGGGTTTGGGCATTGCCAATACCAAATAGGAGAGGTAATAGTAATCCTAAGACTAAATATCCGAACCAACGACTGATTGGAAAGGGGGTTAATCGGGGTAAAATGGTTGTCCTCCGCGCAAGTAACTTGCCCCGATACTATCTAATTTTTTCTAAGGAAGCAAAACTAATCCTGTCACTGACTTATCCTTATCATGATCGGTATAAATCCGTGACAGCAACCTGCGTTTTTTGACTGAAGAAGCAATCGCTAGGTTGGACTTTACTTAAAAACTCCCCAGGCAGGATTCGAACCTGCGACTAATCGGTTAACAGCCGACCGCTCTACCGCTGAGCTACTGAGGATTGTGTGTGTCGCTTTTTCAGCAACAGTAATACATTATAAACATAGCTTTATAGACTTGGCAAGGGGTTACTGAAAATTTTTTTCTCACCGCAATGAACCCACAACTTGCTAGACTGTTGTAACGGACTTTTGGACGGCTCTCTCATGGTAAGTTTTCTTTTAGAAGTTGGCACGGAAGAACTCCCCGCAGATTTTGTTGAAAGCGCGATCGCGCAATGGGAAACCAAGATTCCCAAGACGCTACAAGAACAGTTTTTAAGCCCCGAAACGATTAATGTTTACGGGACACCCCGCCGTTTAGCAGTGGTCATCACCGGCTTACCGGAAAAACAAGCCGATCGCGAGGAAGAAATTAAAGGACCCCCCGCCAGTGCAGCTTTCAAAGACGGAGAACCCACCAAAGCAGCCCAAGGCTTCGCGAAAAAACAAGGGGTCGCCCTCGAAGACTTAGAAATTCGCCCCACGGAGAAGGGAGACTTTGTTTTTGTCAAAAAAGTCATCACCGGTCGCCAAACTGCCGAGATTTTGCAGGAATTGACCCCAGATTGGATTTTTAACCTAGAAGGAAAACGCTTTATGCGCTGGGGTGATGGGGATTTACGTTTTCCGCGTCCGATTCGCTGGTTAGTTACGCTGTTGGATGAACAAGTGCTACCCGTTGCCCTAGAAAATGGATCAGAGACGATTCAAGGGAGTAACTTATCTTGGGGTCATCGGGTGTTATCCCCTCAAGAAATTGCAATTCCCCATCCCGAGAAGTATGGGGAAACCTTAGCCGAAGCAAAAATTACCGTTGATCCAGAAGTCAGAAAACGCGCGATCGCGCAACAAGTGCAAGCGGAAGCCAAAGCCAAAGGTGGACATGCCGTTTTAGATCAAGACTTACTCACGGAAGTGACAAACTTAGTCGAGTTTCCCTTTGTCGTTACCGGAAAATTTGATGATGAGTTTCTCGATCTTCCCCCAGAAGTCATCACCACCGAAATGATTAGCCACCAGCGCTACTTCCCCGTGTGGAAAGATGAAACTGCCCAAGAATTGCTGCCTTACTTTATCACCGCAGCCAACGGCGATCCCAACAAAGCCGAGATTATTACTCGCGGAAATGAACGAGTGATTCGTGCGCGCTTAGCCGATGGTCAATTCTTCTATAATGCCGATCTCAGTAAGTCTCTTGCGGACTATGTTCCCCAACTCGATACCGTAACCTTCCAAGAAAAACTGGGTTCAGTGGGTGATAAAGTCAAACGGATTCAAGAATATGCAGGCTGGATCTCACAACAGCTAAACGTATCTGAAACAGAAAAGCAACAGATTCAACGGGCTGCACAACTGTGCAAAGCTGACCTTGTAACCCAAATGGTCGGTGAATTTCCGGAATTACAAGGAATTATGGGGGAAAAATATGCTCGTGCAAGCGGTGAAGACGAAGCCGTTGCAACTGCAATTTCTCAACATTATCTTCCAAAAGGAGCCAACGATGACCTGCCTGATCATATTATTGCCCAAGTCGTTGCCATCAGCGATCGCGCGGACACTCTAATCAGTATTTTCGGCTTAGGCATGATTCCCAGTGGTTCATCGGATCCTTTTGCTCTCCGTCGTGCAGCCAATGGTATTGTAAGTATCATTTGGGGTCATAATCTTCCTTTAAATCTCCAGCAACTCCTAAAACAAGGCGTTGATCACTTTATTCAAACCTTTGGCGAAAGTGAACACACCAAAACCTTACTCTCCCAACTCCAAGACTTCTTCTTGCAACGGATACGCACCCTTTTAGCAGAGAAAAATATTGATTATGACCTGATCAATGCTGTTTTAGGCGAAAACGACGAAGAATATACCCAGCGTGCCCTAACCGCAGTTTTAGATGTGCAAGCGAGAGCGCAATTCTTACAAGAGATTCGAGACAATCAAGTCTTAGACACAATTTACGAAACCGTCAACCGTTCTACTCGTTTAGCAGAAAAGGGAAACCTTGACACGCAAACCCTTAACCCTGAAGGCGTTGTTAATCCCGACTTATTTGAACAAAACTCGGAAAAAGCCTTTTACGACGCATTAATTGCACTGCTTCCTAAAACTGAAGCCAGTCGTAAAAACCGCAACTATCAGCAACTGGTAGAAGGCTTAGCAGAAAGTACGCCCACTGTCAGTTCTTTCTTTGATGGAGAAGATAGCGTGCTAGTCATGGCAGAAGATCCCACCATTCAGGAAAATCGTCTTTCTTTATTGGCATTATTGCGGAATCATGCGCGAGTTTTAGCTGACTTCGGGCAAATTGTTAAATCAAATTAAAGTCATTCCTAGACTAGCGAGGGACATTGTGAACCAATGACGAATGACCAAGGACAAATGACTAACCCATCAAGACCCTAAAATAAAGGCTTGGATATATAAACTATAAACCAAGCCAATTTTAAACGTATTAATGACTTCAATTAACCCCAATCTTTGTTCATTTTGTTCTGAATTTTGCCGATAAACAAACCAACTCAATACCTCAGTTATAAGTAGCAATAGTGCAGCAACAATAATATCTAAACGTCCATTTTGACCAGCACTGGTGACAATCGCAATCCCCATAAAAATTCCGAGGAGTAAACTAATCAATAAAGAAGTGATTTTACGCCAAGGATTAACAAAAAACTGGCGCACTTGACCGGATAAGTTTCTGAATAATAAATTTAAGCGGGTATTCTGCATCGTTAGATCTAAAAACTTTTATCTATAATAGGATTAGCTTAGAGATAAACCTCTCTCTAACTGTAAGTTTAATTTTAATCCGAGCAATCACCATGCAACTGATTGAAACTATCCGCATGGCAACTGCGACCCTCACCGCCAATAAACTCCGTAGTAGCCTTACCATGCTGGGAATTATTATTGGCAATGCGTCGGTTATTGCTATGGTTGGCATTGGACAGGGCGCACAAGAATTGGCAAAAAGTGAGTTTCAATCCCTTGGTCCCAATACATTATTTGTCACCCCAGGATCTCGGGAAGAACGTCAAACCACCTTTGATGCCCCGAAAACACTGGTCTATGAAGATGCAAAAGCGATCGCGCAACAAGTGCCCACGGTCGAAAAAGTCGCCCCGCAAATTACCAGTAATGAAGTCATTACCTATCAAGATAAAAATAGTAGTGATTCTGTGTTTGGCGTGACACCAGAATTTCTAACAGTACGCAGTTTTGATATTGCCGAAGGTCGTTTCATCCGTGAGATGGACTTAGATAAAAATAGTCGGGTTGTCGTTTTAGGATCAGATATTGCCAATCAGTTTTTTGGTTTAGAGAACCCGATTGGAAAACAAATTCGGATTAAAAATTCTAGTTTTAAAGTCATTGGTGTCATGGAATCTAAAGGGGCGTTTCTGGGGAGCAACCAAGATGATACACTCTATATTCCTCTCACAACAATGGCGAACCAAATTGTTGGGAGTCGCTCTGTTTATGGGATTAACTTAACCTTTATTTCCGTTTCAGCAAAAGATGAAGACAGTATTCGGGCTGCTCAATTTCAAATTGAAAACTTACTACGACTCCGACATAAAATTACCGGCGAGGACGATTTCACCGTACAAACTCAACAAGATGTTCTGAATATTGTCGGAACCGTCACCGGTGGCTTAACCGCTATGCTGGCAGCGATTGCGGGAATCTCACTATTAGTGGGCGGAATTGGAGTGATGAATATTATGCTCGTTTCTGTATCGGAACGCACCCAAGAAATTGGACTCCGTAAAGCCCTAGGCGCACGAGAAAAAGATATCCTCACACAATTTTTAATTGAAGCAACAATTCTTGCTGTTCTCGGGGGATTCTTTGGAACAATCGTCGGTGGAGGGATTGTCATCATTGCAGGGATGACCTCACCCTTACCGGCTCAAATTTCTGTTCCGGCGGTGATGGTTGCGGTTAGTGTCTCTGCGGGAATTGGTCTATCCTTTGGTGTCATTCCTGCACGTCAAGCAGCAAAACTCGACCCAATTGTTGCTCTCAGAAGTGCTTAATGCATCCGAAACTCAGCAAAAGTGAACCAAGCCCGATGAGGGCTTAGCTTCTCGCGGAGAAGCTCCACGCTCTATCCGATCGGGGTGAGCGACGGGATGGGGAGCGGTGAGTTGAGGGCTACTCTTCGAGAAGTCGCTTCGCGCCTACGATACCCCGAAGACGAGCCAACACAACGGTTTATCGTAGTTTTCTGGTTGTGCTAACTATTGTTGATAATATCTCTCTTTTATCACTCTAGGGAAAGTAGAATAAGGAAAATCCTCCTCAAAGCTAG
>JAVLCL010000117.1:1663-8443 GCA_031580825.1 Halothece sp. Uz-M2-17 | reverse complement strand
GAGAATTGGCTGTGGATGGGGATACTGATAGCAGTGAATGCCAATCTGCGGGTTGACTAAAGATCACATCCTCTGAGGTTTCAACCGCTAAAGTTTCGCCTTGATTGGGTTGAGGTGGATGGTCTCGTAAGGAATCATATTTTTCCAGTAGAGCTTCCAGATGAGACCCTTGGATCATCTGTTGATTAGACTGACGCTTGAGAATTTTGAGAACGGCTGTTGCTGACGGAAATCGGTCTTTCGGCGTAGGTAATAGCATTCGATCTAACAGATTTGCTAGGGAATCACTCACTTTAGCCTCTTTACGCCATTGCCATTGGTTGTGATAAGAATCATACAATTCTTGAATCGGTTTTCCGGTCAGTAAACGAATACAACTGGCTGCTAAGGCATATAAATCAGTGGAAGGATATACCTGTCGTCCTTGCATTTGTTCCGGTGGAGCAAATCCCATTGAGTAAATGCCAGTGGAATAATTACTAGTTCCTGCCCCTGTCACTCGTTTCACCGCGCCAAAATCAAGTAAATAGAGTTTTCCCGCGCGATCGCGCATGATATTTGATGGTTTAATATCCCGATGAATTGAATTATGTTCATGTACAAACTGCAAAACATGCAACATATTTTCTAATACTTCTCGGACTTCGATCTCACTCAACTTTCCTTTCCTTGCAACTTCTTGAGCGAGAGTTTCCCCATCAATATATTCTTGAACAATATAAAAAAACTGTTTTTCACCCGCTCCTTCTTGAGACAAAATCAATGGGAAAAATGCATATAAATCTGGAATTTGGGGATGTTCATTACCCAACGTTTCTAAAACTTCTGCTTCTCGACTAAATAGTTCCTCCGCAATTTTTAAAGTGGCTTCATTAAAATGACTAGAGGGCTGAAATTGCTTGACCACACATTGTCGTAGTTTTGTCGTATGGCGATCACAAGCCAGATAAGCTGCGCCAAATCCCCCTTTTCCTAATAATTTTTGTGGAATATAGCGTCCCGCTAAAATTTGCGGCATCCCACAAGCATGACAGTATTTTTGTTGAGCCGTTTGTAACTGAGACCGATCATCTAATTCTGAAAAATGATTGGTGGGTTGGGAACAATCTGGACGGGTGCAGTAAGTTTCCATGGGACGCAGTGAATCATAATTTCTAATTAGCTTATTTCAGAAGGTGGAGGATTTTCAACATCTGATGTTGATAAGGGGCGTTGTCGAGGATAATGTCCAGGAGGCGGAGTCAGTTCATCGCCAGTAAACCAACCATTTGTACAAAATTGAGGCAGAATTTCTTGAATAAATGCCTCTGCTGCTTTGGAACGATAGCGATTGGGATTAATAATTAAAGACAAAGTTCGTTTCACCACAACTTCTTCAATATTAATCCGATAGAGAGTTCCCATTTGTAGTTCTTTTTCAATTGCAGAAACAGAAGCAAAAGCAACTCCTAATCCTGATTGAACTGCATTTTTAATTGCTTCAATGGAATTTAATTCCATCTCAATATTTAAGCGTTTCGGGTTAATGCTCGATCGCGTTAAAACTTGGTCAATCACTTTCCGAATCGTAGATTGAGAGTCTAGGGTAATAAAATTAAGTTTATAAAGATCTTCTTTAGGAATGGCTTTTTCTTTTGCCATAGGATGGGAACTCCCCATAATCAAGGCGAGTTCATCTTCAGCGTAAGGAAAAATTTGCAGCGTATCGTGTAATTCTGTGGGAACTTCCCCGCCAATAATGGCAAGATCCACTTGTCCATTAGCCACACTCCAAGAGGTGCGACGGGTAGAATGCACTTGCAACTGTACTGAAACATCGGAGTATTTTTGTCGAAATAAGCCCAACATTCGGGGAAGGAGATAGGTTCCCGTTGTTTGGGAAGCCCCAATTAATAAAGTTCCCCCTTGTAAGTTTTGTAGATCTTCAATGGCGCGACAGGTTTCCTGACACAAAGAAAGAATTTTCTCACCATAGGTCAGTAACAGTTGTCCCGCTTCCGTCAGTTGGGCACGTCTTCCCCCTCGATCAAATAACGGTACATTCATCTGTCGTTCTAAATTTTGCACCTGAAGGCTAATGGCAGGTTGCGACACATACAGCGTATCCGCAGCCCGCTTGAAGCTACCTTCGGCAGCGATTGCTTTTAAAATTCGCAGTTGATCGAGAGAAAACGGTATGTCTGACATCTTTTCGCCAAAGAGAGGAGAATACAAGGAATAATTAAGAAATAAACGAACGTTTTCAAAAAAGAGAGGAATAATCTCTTCTGAATTGACAGTAACACGAAATCACAACGGTTTCAGCAGAAAGACTGACGAAGAATCGGCTAGGATAAGAAAGCAAGGCAAAACTCTGGTTTTTAAGGCATGAATGGAGAACAGTGGTTCACAACAAGTCATTGGGTAATGTTAGGGTTACTATTAGGATTTGCAATCGCTCATAGTGGTTTAGCTGCACTCCGCCCTTGGGGCGAAAAAATCATCGGGGCGCGGTTATATCGAGTGGGGTTTGCCTTAGTGAGTCTTCCCTTAGCTGTTATTTTAATTGTTTACTTTTTTAATCATCGGTATGATGGCTTCCAGTTGTGGCAAGTGCAAGCTCAGCCTGGCGTTTTTACCATTGTTTGGTTGTTGTCTGCAGTTTCATTTCTGTTTCTCTATCCCGCTACCTTTAACTTATTAGAGATTGCAGCCATTAATAAACCGCAAATTCATCTTTATGAAACGGGAATTATTCGTATTACTCGTCACCCCCAGATGGTGGGACAAGTGATTTGGTGTATTGCTCATACCCTCTGGATTGGTACATCTTTCACGTTACTCACTTCATTGGGATTAATTGCTCATCACTTGTTTGCCGTTTGGCACGGTGATCGTCGCCTTGCCTCTCGTTACGGGACGGCTTTTACTGAAGCAAAACAACGCACTTCCGTGATTCCTTTTTTAGCCATTCTCCAAGGTCGTCAAACCTTAAAATTACAAGAATTTCTCCGTCCCGCTTATCTTGGTGTTGCCCTGTTTACTTATGGACTCTGGTTAGCCCATCCTTGGCTGATGCAAGTGACGGCAAAAGTCAATTTTTAACAGTGACCAGTTACCAAAGAACAAATGACCAATGACTAACCACTTCGCCTTGATTTACCAATCCAGCGGGCTGCAATGACACCCCCAAGGAAACCGAATAAATGTCCTTCCCAAGAAATTCCCGCTTGTGTCGGAAGCACTCCCCAGATGAAACTACCGTAAAAAATGCTAACAATAATCGAAAGCGCGATCGAAGGCGCATTGCGCTGAAAATAGCCACGAAAGAGCAAAAACCCTAAGTAACCAAAAATTAAAATACTCGCCCCAATATGAATCGAGCCAGGCTGACCAATTAACCAAACCCCTAAACCCCCGACCAGCATGGTTACGCCTGTTACACGCCAAAAATCTTTGGTTTCCTGCAACATCACCAGCCAACCTAAAGTCAGAAAAGGGACGGTATTGGCAATTAAATGGGGTAAATTTCCATGTAAAAATGGGGCAAGGACAATTCCTCGTAAGCCTAAAACATTGCGGGGTGCAATGCCAAAACGATCTAAAGAGTAAGACTGGAGAAGAAATAAATCAATTAATTCAACTACCCAAAAAACAGCCAATAATCCTAATAAAATGCTCACTTGCTGTTTAAATTCTTCGACTGTTCCTTTTGTATCCTGATAGCGCGTCATTTTTAAGAGTCGGTGAGGTAATGGTTTTTATCAATCAATTGGGGAGAGGAGTCAGAGATTACGCCTTCCTAAACAGAAGGCGCCTGCTCTTACCGTTGGTCAGGTTAGGGACCCGAAAAAACCGCTGCTTCAATATCTTCACGACTTAAGGAATAGGGAAAAGAGCGGGTTAAATCTGTCTTATTCTCTCCTGCCTTGCGGTAAGAAACTGTAATTTCTTCTACCTCTAGCGCAATATCAGCTTGCCATTGAGGGGTTGCAATTGACCAACAGTGTAATTGTTCTGCATCTTGTTGACATCCGAGATTCTGTAACCACTCTTCAATCAACGGTAAGGGATGATTATATAACGGGGTATCAGCAGAGGGAAAATTCATAAATTAAAAAGAGATAAGTAAAATTTAATCAGAGTCGAGGCTTCAGAAATTTGAGGAACTCGAAATGCACCTTCTCCACGGGTTAAACCAATAATAATGACGAGTAAAATACAGCCCATGAAGGTCACGCCTAAAATGACTAAAACAAAAATTTCCCCAGAGGAAAGTGGACGATCGCTGCTGTCAAGATAAGCACTATCTGCTATTTTATGAGTCTTTTTTTTCTGTGCTTGAAAATGAAGGGGCGTTTGGATCACATTGAGACGAGAATAGCCAATTTGATGATCATAGAGTGCCCGTCGTTGTGGGTTACTTAAAGTCGCATAGGCTTCATTGAGCGCTTGAAACTTGGCTTTAGCAACATCCTGCGGTAAATCGGTCGTGTCTGGATGGTACTGTTTACTCAGTTCTCGATAGGCTCGTCGAATTTCTAAAAGAGAGGCGGAGGGATGTAGTCCTAATCGCCCATAATAACTGTCAGCGAATCGTTTTGAGATCGCAGTAGAAGGATCAGTTGCTGCCATTGTTGGAGTCTAATATCAAATCGGTAAATGTTTGCTACATATTGACCAGAGAGAGGGAAGGAGGGGTTAGGGGATTTTGTCTTTTTCCCATTTTGACGGGGAACGGGGTTGAATCGCAAGCGCAAGCCGTTCATTGCGGATCATCTCTTCGATCAACTAAAAAAAGTTGTCCGTTGTTTGTAGTTTGCCACTGATTCCACTAAACCTATTGCCATAAAGTTCATTAAAATTGCAGACCGTCCATAACTCATCCAAGGAAGCGGAAGTCCTGTAACAGGAGCAAGTCCAATGGTCATCCCAATATTAACAAGGACTTGGAAGACAATCATGGAAAGAACTCCGATCGCGAGAAGAGAGCCAAAATTATCTTTTGCCTTCAGCGCAATGATCAATAAGCGCACACAAACCAGCCAAAACAATAACACCAGCCCAAAACTGCCCATAAATCCTAATTCTTCTCCCACCGCACTAAAGATAAAGTCGGTGTGCTGTTCGGGAATAAAATCTAACTGGGTTTGTGTGCCTTCATGTAAACCTCGTCCCCAGAGTTCTCCAGCACCAATGGCAATGCGAGATTGAATTAAGTGATACCCTCCTCCTAAAGGATCTTTATTGGGATCTAAAAAGAGAATGAGGCGGTCTTTTTGATAATCTTTGAGCAACCCCCAAAATAAATTCCCTAAGCCCCCCGAGATAAAATTAGCCGCGATCGCGCCACAACCGGATAATAATCCTCGCGGAAGTGTTCGCCACGCAATTACAAACATTAACCCCGCCCAACCCAGCCAAGCGGGAATGTAGAGATTAAATAAAATCGCAGCTACTGCTGGTGAAATTAACAGCAACAACCAGCCTAAATTCGCATTTGCCCAATACAACATTCCCAGCGCGATCGCGCCAAAAACTAAGGATGTTCCTAAATCAGGCTGTAAAAAGACCAATCCCCAAGGCACAGCAACAACAATCAAGGCTCGAAACAAAGCGGGTAAGGTTTCCGCCGGACGACGATGGAGAATGGCAGCAAGGGTAATAATTAAGCCGAGCTTGGCAAATTCCGACGGTTGTAGGTTAAATCCCCCGACGGTAATCCACCGTTGCGCCCCTTTTGCTGTCACCCCGATTACTAAAACCGCCAACAGAGAGAGGTTGGTTAAGGCATACACCACCCAAAAATAGGATAATAGCCGTTCGTACCGCCAACGGGCAATCAACAGGACAATAGCAACGCCCAAGCCTCCCATGACCCAGTGCTGTACTGCATTATTCGTACTTTCATTCAGTTGCGTGCTACCAATCATTAACCCCCCCCAGATAGTAATTCCGGCGACCAGCAGGAGTAAAAACCAGTCCATTTCCAGCCAAGGGTGAATGAATTGTCGCAAACTGAACTTTTTGAGGGAATGCTGAGCCATGGTTGAGGGGTTAGGTTAAAGCGACAACGGAAATTTTAGCAGCCACTTGTTGCGCGATCGCGCGCAGGGCTTGGGCAGATGCGGAGTTGGGATGAGAAATCACAATGGGAATTCCGCGATCACCGCCTTCTCGCAAAGAAATTTCCAAGGGAATACAGCCTACCAGTGGCACATTCAGTTCTTTGGCTGCTCTTTCACCACCACCGGAACCAAATAAATCATAACGACGATCAGGCAGATCAGGGGGGATAAAATAACTCATATTTTCGACAATCCCCAACACATTCACATTTAATTGCTCAAACATTTTCAAGCCTCTCCGTGCATCCATTAAAGATACATCTTGAGGGGTAGTAACAATCACTGCCCCAGACATGGGAACCGCTTGCGCCAGAGTTAACTGAGCGTCGCCCGTGCCAGGGGGTAAATCCACCACTAAATAATCTAACTCACCCCAATTCACTTGATACAGAAACTGACGAATAATTCCATTGAGCATTGGACCGCGCCAAACTACGGGTTGATCAGGGTCAATTAAAAATCCCATGGAGACTAATTTCACTCCATGATTAAAAGCCGGTTCTAACACTTCTCCCTGTGGAGACTCTTGCACTCGTACCTTAGCCTCAGCTAATCCCAACATACTCGGTGCATTGGGTCCATAAATATCAGCATCTAATAAGCCCACTTTTGCCCCAGTTTGCGCTAGGGAAACGGCTAAATTCACAGCAACGGAACTTTTCCCAACGCCTCC
>JAVLCL010000117.1:0-1653 GCA_031580825.1 Halothece sp. Uz-M2-17 | reverse complement strand
CGAAGTGACCTCGACATCAACGCTTTCTACCCCAGGTAAATCTTGCACTGCTTTTTTGCAATCATCGACGATCATTTCTTTTAACGGACAAGCGGGGGTCGTTAAAACGAGCGTAAAACTTAATGCTCCATGATCCAAGTTAATATTGCGGATCATATTCAGTTCAACCAAACTTTTTTGTAGTTCTGGATCTTGAACCGGACGCAGTGCTTCTAAAATTGTGTTGGTATCTGTCATTGCTGGGTCGTTTTTGATTTCAACGGGTTAACTTTTGATTAATCTATCTAAACTGATCGTAACGGCAATCGGGACTGATATGTTCTCTTTGTCGCAGCAGACACCTTCCTAAACAGAAGGGGCAGGCTGCGACCGTTGGTCAATAAGCATCTTTGCAGGTTTCGATTGACGAAAAATATTATCGAAGTGATTGCTATGGCACGTCAACGCAAAAAATCTGATTTACCCACAAAAACTTGTGTGGTTTGCGGTCGTCCTTTTACATGGCGCAAAAAATGGGCGGATTGTTGGGATGAGGTGAAATATTGCTCTCAACGTTGCCGACGAAACAAATCAGCTACCCAATAACAAACTGTGCGATAATTTGTAACAGAGTTCTCATAAATTGTCTGGAACTATGACTGAGCCAACAGAAGAACAAACCCTTGCCGAATCTGCGCCCTCTCGTTATGAGTGTCGTAGTTGTGGCTATGTTTATGAACCGAATAAAGGGGATAGTAGTCAAAATATTCCCGCCGGAACAAGATTTGAAGAGTTACCCTCCCAGTGGCGTTGTCCTGTCTGTGGTGCAAGACGCAATGTTTTTACTGATGTTGGGGCGGTTGATGCCCCATCAGGTTTTGAAGAAAATCTGTCCTATGGTTTCGGTGTCAACCAGTTAACACCAAGACAAAAAAATATTCTCATTTTTGGGGCTCTCGCTTTGGGATTTTTAATCTTTATGAGTTTTTATGGTCTCAGTTAAGAGAATGTCAAAGGTCACAAAAACTGCTAATCTGGGGGAGTTTGCCCATTAGTTGTATGAAATTCCATCCTGTGACCCATTTTGAAATAACAAATTATGAGTATCTTGTTAAGGAATATTAAGCAAATTGTCATTTGGGGCGCGATCGCGCTCTTAACCGTAAGTTGTAGTCAAGTTCCCTCCACCGAATCAAATCCTTGGCGAGTCTTGGAAAACTTACCCACTGACCAAACCGTTTTGGATATTGATTTTACGGGCAACCCAGACCAAGGTTGGATGGTGGGAAACCAAGCAACTTTACTCAAAACTGAAGATGGGGGAGATACTTGGCAGAAAGAAGAACTAGAACTGGGAGAGGAAAAATTAGATTTTCTCTCGGTTAGTTTTAAAGGGGAAGAAGGCTGGATTGTCGGGGAACCCTCGGTTTTGCTCCATACGACAGATAACGGAGAACATTGGTCTCGGATTCCGTTGAGTAAAAAATTACCGGGGGAACCCTATAGTATCATTGCTCTCGGTGAGAACGCTGCGGAAATGACCACCAATGTCGGTGCGATTTATAAAACCACTGATGGTGGACGTAACTGGGAAGCACTCGTCGAAGAAGCCGTCGGGGTCGCCCGGAATATTTCTCGGTCTGTAGATGGAAAGTATGTCGCGGTTTCTGCTCG
>JAVLCL010000116.1:0-8604 GCA_031580825.1 Halothece sp. Uz-M2-17 | reverse complement strand
ATGGGGAGTCTTGAATAATAAACAGATGGTAAGCGCGATTCAACAAATCCATCAGCGATCAAAATGAAAATTGCCACTTGGAATGTCAACTCAATTCGGACCCGGAAAGACCAAGTTTTAAACTGGTTAAAAGAACATGAAGTTGATGTTCTCTGTTTACAAGAAACCAAAGTTATTGATGATGATTTTCCGAGAAAGCCGTTTGAAGAATTAGGCTATTTCGTTTCTGTTTCTGGACAAAAAGCCTATAACGGTGTTGCCATTTTCAGTAAAAAACCCTTAGATCATATTTCTGTTGGTTTTAGTCCGATTGTTGGCGAAGATATTGCGGGAACTTATGATGAACAAAAGCGGGTCATTAGTGGGGTTACTGATGGCATCCGCATTGTTAATCTCTATATTCCGAATGGTAGTAGTGTTGGCAGTGAGAAATATGAATATAAACTCGGTTGGTTTGAGGTTTTAAAGCAATATCTTCAGCCGTTAATAACAGAGAGTGAAATTTGTGTTTGTGGTGATTTTAATGTTGCGCCAGAAGACCGAGATATTTACGATCCCAAAGGAAAAGAAAATCACATTATGTCTTCTCCACTAGAAAGAAAAGCCCTAGAAGCAATTCAATCGTTAGGGTTTTATGATGCCTTTCGCAAGTTTAATGAAGAGACCGGATATTATAGTTGGTGGGATTATCGGACTCGTGGTTTTTCTCGCAATCGAGGCTGGCGCATTGATCATCATTTTTTAACGGAAAAACTGTATGGAAAAGCAACCCATTGTTGGATTGATATTGTTCCTCGCGGACTGGAAAAACCAAGCGATCATACTCCTGTAATTTTAGAACTTTGATTGAAAATCGTTATTTTTGGACTAGCGAGACACACGATAGATTTTTGTTCGTCGTTCTTCGTTATTTGTTGTTTGGTAAAGCAGTTACAGTGAACAACAAACAACAAAAAAGTATAAAGTTAGTCACTTGAGTTTTAATTTCTCAGGATCACCCTTTTGATTGTTGAAGTTTAATCATGAGTTAAAGTACCCTCTGCATAATAGAAGTACACTTAAACAGTTACGATAGGAAGTAATAATGTTTCTAGTTACTGGTGCAACCGGACAAATTGGCAGACGGATCGTCCGTTTATTGCGAGACGAGGAACAACCTGTGCGGGGCTTTGTCCGCTTAGAATCCAACTATAGCGAACTTGAACAGCGGGGTGCAGAACTTTTTATTGGTGACTTAACCGAAGAAAAAGATATTATTAAAGCCTGTCAAGGAGTTAGATATATTATTAGTGCTCATGGATCAGGGGGAAATGCCCAAGCCTTAGATTATCGAGCCAATATTGACTTGATTGATCAAGCCAAAGCCCAAGGAGTAGAACACTTTGTTTATATTTCTGTTTTAGGTGCGCAACGAGGCTACGAAGACTCACCCACATTTAAAGCCAAGCGCGAAGTGGAGAAATATCTGCAAAATAGCGGACTAAATTATACAATTTTACAACCTTCGGGATTAGCTTCTAATTTACTTCCTCTAGCAGAACGATTTCGAGAGACAGGCTTCTATTTAATTATTGGTGATCCGAAAAATCGCACCTCTATTGTCAGTACTGATGATTTAGCTAAACTTGCGATTGACTCTGTACGAGTTGAAGGCGCGAAAAATAAAACTTTCCCTGTGGGGGGACCTGAAATTTTGAAACGGGAAGAAATTCCAGAAATTTTGAGTCGCATTTTTAACCGTGAACCTTTAACGGTTGATATTCCTTTATTTGTCTTCGACACCCTTCGCGATGGAGTGGGACTATTTGATCCTCAGATGAAAAAGTCTTTGGGAACCCTGCGCACCTTATCCGCTAACGAATTTTTCTGTACTGAAGATGAGATTAATGAACTCGAAAGCACGTTTAACATAAAAATGGAGTCTCTGGAAAGTTTTATCACACGCTATCTCGGGACTTAAAATAAACAAGCAGACAGAGAATATTTAACAGAAACAATGGATAGCAACAATTGGATTAAACAATTGCTCATGGTCGGGGTCGGAACCACATCCCTGGTTGCAGAAAAATTGCGAGAAGTAAGCGAACAGTGGGTGAGAGACGGTAAAATTAACCCTGAGCAAGCACAAGAGTTTGTTAATGACTTAATGAAGCAAATTCAAACGGAACAGGGGAATTTTGAGGAACAGATGGAACGTCAAATGCGGAATGCATTGCAAGATTTCGGTGTTCCTCGTCAAAGTGAATTAGACGAGTTACGAGGACGAATTGATCGAATTGAACGTCAAATCAGGGAATTGGAAAATCGATCCTGGCGTTAACTATATCAGGTAGGAGGCAATTTAATGCGAGAAATTTTAGTCAGTTTTGGCGTTCTAGTGGTTTGTGTTTTGGTGTTGATTGGTGCGCAAATTGTGGATCAAGGGAAACAAAATAGTGCCATTGCATCCCCGATGTCTGCTTCGGAGTCGGGAACGTTAGTCGCCCTCAGTTTAGAGGATGTGGCGGAAAAGGAGGATGTCAAAACGACAGAGTCTGGACTGCGTTACGTGGATATTGAAGAAGGAGACGGCGCAACTCCCCAAGAAGGACAAACGGTTGTTGTTCACTATACGGGAAGTCTGGCGGATGGCACGAAATTTGATAGTTCGCGCGATCGCGATCGGCCTTTTTCTTTCAAATTAGGAGAAGGACAAGTGATTAAAGGTTGGGAAGAAGGAATTTCAACCATGCAAGTGGGCGGTCGTCGCCAACTGATTATTCCGCCAGAATTGGGTTATGGTCAACGGGGTGCAGGGGGAGTCATTCCGCCGAATGCAACGCTGATTTTTGATGTGGAATTATTAAAAATCTCATCCTAAATGAGTAATTTGTAGAGGCGTTCGCGCCGAATGTCTCTACAGAGGATTATTTATTGGTCGTTGTCGTATCGCGCCATATTCCGAAATTCGGTTAGTTCGGCATTGAAAATAAGTTTAACGGTTCCGGTGGGTCCATTACGGTGCTTGGTAATAATTAATTCCGCCAGATCGCGATCGGGCGTATCGGGATTGTAATAGGCATCTCGGTACAACATCAGCACTAAATCAGCATCTTGTTCGATACTTCCGCTTTCGCGCAAATCAGACAGCATCGGACGTTTATTGGTTCGCTGTTCTACGCCTCGACTTAACTGAGATAGCGCAATCACGGGGGCTTTTAATTCCCGGGCGAGGGTTTTGAGACTGCGGGTAATGCGAGATAATTCTTGCACGCGATTATCTCCTCCGCCTTCCATTAACTGTAAGTAGTCTAGTAACACTAAGCCCAGTTGTCCGTGTTCCGCTTGTAACCGTCGCGCCTGCGATCGCATTTCCATCACGGTCATGGTTGCGGTATCATCAATGAAAATGGGAACCTCAGAAAGGGTGCCGATCGCGCTACTGAGTTTTTGATAATCCTGCTGGCTTAACCGTCCCGACCGTAAGCGATTACTTTCAATTTTGGCTTCACTGGCGAGTAAGCGTTGACTGAGTTGTTCTTTAGACATTTCTAAACTAAATAACGCCACCGGAAGTTTATACTCTCCCGCAATATTCCGCGCCATGTTTAAACCAAAGGCAGTATTGTGGGTAACAGTCATATCCTCTAGCAAAAATAATCCGTCACCATCGAGTTCAAAACCATAATAATTATCGACACAATCAGGCTCGATTGTAATCCCTGTAACTTGCCAATTGCGCTTTGAAACATATTTGCGAGCTTGTTTATACTGAATTCGTGTAGGAATAATTTCAAGATTCCCAGAGACTCTGACCCGCCAATACTCACCCCAAAAATTACTTGTCTTAATGCTTCCCTGCTTACGGATTATGCTGGTTCGGAATCCCAAGCTGTCCGCCAGAAACTTAATCTGCTCTGCCAATTTCTTGCTTTTTTGAGTGTTTTCAAAACACTGCATATCTTTGCAATAGTAGCCGTCGGAGTCCATTAACCCAGCCAGTAACTCTAGGCGAATCTCCTTGGTGTTGGCTAAATAACATAAGGGAATCGACTTCTCATCGAGTAATTTCGCCCGTCTGAGTTGAATTTTGAAACCCTCTGGGTTCTCTCCAGCACACAAATTCCACGAGTCACACTTGTCGCCATTGGGTTGATGGCTCAAGCGATACCCCTCTCTGATAGCAATGACTGCTAGCTCAGCAATGACTTCCTGAGCAATGTTAAAAATTCGGCTGTCCCTCAATTTTCCATCCCCTAGCCACAGCCCTAACAGGTAGGGATCAATGGGGACGATTTGGGGGGGAAAGTCGATGGCAACTTTGTAACCCTTATGTCGCTGCTGGAATTTTTGGCTCTTTGTCAGATAGTCTCGCACTGAGATATTGACAACTGCGCCATGTACTCTGTGCCCTTCACTACCACTGGCTTTCAGCGATAAGATGTGGCTTTCGTTTACACGATAATCCACACCTCTTTTTTGATAAACCCAGTACATCATCTCACGACCTCTCGCCAAAGACAAGACTTGGCGCGGTTTTGAGTCGGGTCCCATCAGTTGATCATTGACTTGAATATCTTCGACGGCTTTGAGAGTACCATCAAACATGACAACCTTGGTACCTTTACCCAAACATTTCCCCATTGAAGGTCTTCCCGCCAAAATAATTAAATCTGATGGCTGTAAGCCACTGGTCATGCTGTCTAAATCATAAAAGCTGCTTTTGAGTCCGGGGAGTTGGTCTTGATAATATAACCCTTCGATTTGATCGTAAGTTTCAATCAGGGTTTCACTGAGAGGAACTAACCCGGATTGAGGACGTTCTTGGGTAATGGCGAAAATACTTTGTTCCGCGCGATCCAAAATGGTATTGAGTGCTTCAGTGGTATCAAATCCCAGTTGAACAATTTTATGTCCGGAATTAATCAGTTGTCGTCGTAGATATTTATCTAAAACCAGTTGCGCGTAACCATCAATATTGACCGCAGAAACAGTACGGTCTGCAAGTTGGGCTAACTTGGCTTTTCCGCCCACTTTGTCCAGTAATTCTTGGTCGGCTAACCAAGTGCTGAGATTCATTAAATCAGTGGGTTTCCCCTGCGTTTGTAGCGCGATCGCGCCGTGATAAATGGTTTGATGGGCTTGCAGATAAAACGCCTCAGCCGGGAGAATTTCCGCAACGCGCGCGATCGCCTCTGGATCAAGTAAAATCCCGCCTAAAATTGATTCCTCCGCTTCGATATTTTGAGGGGGAAGAGACTGATCCGTTATGGGAGAGAATTCGGTCATTATGTACTAACCACAGAGACACAGAGAACACAGAGAAATCATATCAAATGGATTTGCAAGACTTAAAATCAAGATTAGATTCACTGCAATTTCATCGCGTTTGAAAAATGTTTTGCACCATTTGACGAGTATTTTTATTGACCGCTTGGTCAAGTTCAGTGACTTCCGCTGCACTCAGTCGCCAACCCAACGCCCCCAAATTCATTTCGGCTTGCTGTAAGTTTTTCGCCCCTGGAATCGGAATTGTTCCTTTACAAATGCACCAATTTAAAGCAATTTGTGACATTGTTTTTTCCCGAGTTTTTGCAATTTCTTCTAACGTATTCAAAACCGGTTGAATCCCTGGTAATAAATAGCGAAATAAGAATCCTCTGACTCCTTTTGGAAATACCCCATTCCCATATTTTCCGGTTAATAATCCAAGTGTAAGGGGGCTATAAGCAATTAATTGAATCCCTAATTCATCACACACTGCTTTCAAATCTAATTCTTTAACCGGATAAGTCGAAAGCAGAGAATATTGTACCTGTAATGTCACAATAGGAACACCCCGTTCCGTAAATTTTTGATGTACTTCCCTAATCCGCTTCGGACCATAATTCGATAAACCCACTCCTTTCACTTCTCCCTTTTCATAGAGATCTGCCAGTCCCTCTAACAGCGCATTTTCTTGCCAAGGAAAATAATTGGCAGTGGGCCAATGCATTTGCACTAAATCAACATTTTTTCCTAACCGTTTTGCTGAAGCGCGACCCGCTTCCACCATCGACTGACGAGTTAAACGCCACGGATATGCAGCCAGTTTTGTCGCAATACAAATATTGTCTTTCTCGCTTCCCCGATACTCTTGCGTAAACTGTCCTAACAGTTCTTCACTGCGTCCTTTTAATTTTCCCGTTCCGTAAGAGTCTGCCGTATCAAACAGCGTCACCCCATGATCGACACAATAATTAAAAACCTGCTGTAGCTGTTGGTCTTGGCTTTCATCATACTCCCATAACAGCTTATTTCCCCATGCCCAAGTTCCACAGCCCATTACAGGTAAAGATAGTTTTTCATTCACTTGTATTTTTTTCTCTTTGGTTTGCATGGATTAGTATCTGTTGATGATTGTATCTATACTATCAAGCTCATATCATTCGGATCGCATGAGTTAATTTATTTTCTCTAAAAAGGTGAGGGTTGTATTTCCATATTTCTTTTCACGAATAACGGTTAAACCTTTGATCTCTTGATATTGCCATTGTTTGGGATCATGCTCAATTGCAATTTCTCCTTCTTTAGCTAATAAATTTAAGTTTAAAATTTCATTTAAAACTGGATTATATAATTCACTACCATAAGGGGGATCAAAATAAATCAAATCAAATTCTTGTCCTTGTAAATCTTTTATTTTTTCAGGTAAATTCCCCTTCATGATTTGCCATTTCTGTTCACTGGCTGCAACTTTCTCCCAATTTTCTTTAATAATTTGACACGCCCTGCGGTTTTGTTCAATTCCAACTAAAACACTGATATTGCGACAGAGTGCTTCTGCACCCATTGTCCCATTTCCGGCACACAAATCTAGGTAACGCGCCCCTTCAAGTTGGGTTTGCCAAATGTTAAATAAAGCCTCCCGAACTCTTGCTGAGGTGGGACGAGTTTGTTGTCCGGGTAAGGTTTTTAAGAGGCGATTCCCATAAATTCGCATACGATCTAGCAGTTATCAAATAACGAATGAGTAATGACAATCATTTTAAATTTCGGCATAGGCGCGATTAATTAAACATCGAGCAATGGTTTGTGTTCCGGTATGCTCGTAATAATTGGTGGTTAGGTCTAAAAAGGCTGCCAAATAGTCCAGTTGTTCATCAGAAAATTCCACAAAACTTTCAATATTATTCATGACTTTTTGTGGCGTTAAGTCTTTGCTTTCTACAAAGTCTCCCATCCAACTTTTGACTGAAGCAAAGGCTTCTCCAATAAACCCAAGTTTATTTTCTGTATCCTCGCCGGGAATAAATCCTTTAACGTTTTTAAAGACTTTGTTCTCTTCCAGTTCATCAGTATTCAAACCTTCGATAATGCTTTGGGCTTTTTGAATAAAATCAGGACCAAGGGGAATTAACCCATCTAAACAAACGAGTGCAGACATCCGCATAATATCTTCTCCTTCATAGTCAGCTAAGGCATTAACAAAGTCGCCAATACTATCTCCAGGAATCCCATTAATTTGGCAAAAGGCAACTAATTCAACCACTGTTTTTAAGGCTAAGTCAATGCTTTGCGCTTTGTCTGCTTTCGGCGTAATTTTATTGAGAAAACCCAGTAATGGAATCCGTTCTCCGACCTTATTGGCTAAGGCTGCGCTGGCTAAAGCAGTGTCAGTGCGATCTACGGTTTGATATAACCAAAGGGCATTTTGATAGCCTTGAGACTGATCATTAAATAACCACACTGCGCGATCGCCAATTTGTTGAATTAAGTCTTCATCATCTTCCCCGGTGACCGTGCGAATCATATTCTCAAAACCAACAATATTTTCCCATTCTCCGGGTGCAACAAAATCTAATGCATTGAGCACACGAATGGTAATATTTTGTTTAGGAAGGTCATCAACTAATTGAAAAATTGGTTTAGTCATAATCAGTTAATTAAATCATTTATTCGCGAATTGGACCATTATACTCTACAGTCGTTTCACCAGTATTGATATTAACAACCACCACACTTTCTAGGGTATATTCCTCAGCAGTGGGTCGCCTACCTTGAAAGGTAAATTGCCATACTCCCTCTGCTAATTGTTCATGATTGGTCGTTTCTGGGGGACCATGCATTGCGGGTTCGGCGCGATATTCAGTTAATCCACCATTGGCTTGTTCTGCTGCTTGACGGGCTAAATTTTTTGCTCGATTGAGTTGAACTAATTTACGATACTCAATTTCTAAAGTGGAACGTTCTTCTGACTCGGTTTGCGCTTGTAAAGAGAGAGGAACCCCCAAAATAATCAGTGGCGCGATCGCTGCAATTAGAGTTTTTCTCATGTTTTAATTTAGTTATTTGCAATAACTCAATAGTCACTTGCTATTTATTTTACCGCTTTCTCTTCTAGAGTTGAGCAAGAGTCTCTAAATCAAATTTTCCGAGCCATTCTTGACGACTTTTTTCATCAAATGTTTCATTACTGGAAACAATTTTAACTTGATAGCGATTATTTACCAAAACGGCACTAGCTTTACTGCCTTGAGTGACCAGAGGATAATTTTGCACACTGTCTTGACTATCTTCAAACTTTTTAGCAGCCGTTGGATTATTCGCCAGATCAGAAATAGACATTAACGCCAGTTCTTCCCC
>JAVLCL010000115.1:0-8613 GCA_031580825.1 Halothece sp. Uz-M2-17 | reverse complement strand
GTTGATTGGTTTAATCTCGATGAGAGATCAAGGTTTTTAGACTGGTTAAATACCTCTTGTACTCTTTATCTTACGGGGTCGGTGCGCTCCCAGCAATAGGGGGATGGGTTTACCATAGTAATGGCTACTGAATCACCTTCGAGCAAGAAGGAATCCATTGACTAACATTTGAAATGGATTGAAAGGAGCGCCTGCCTTACAATACCAAAATGTGAAATTTATAGAAGAACAACTTGTTTAACAAAAAACTTCATTCATCCGATCTGATGACAGCTAATTTGTTAAGACGACACTAATCTGTTACCGATGACAGATAATTAGTGAATGTACACTTGGAAACGATGGGCGGTATTGGATTTGAACCAATGGCATCCTGCTTGTAAGGCAGGCGCTCTACCGCTGAGCTAACCGCCCAAACCTTTATTAAGATAACACAAGGATTTTGTAAACGCAAGAACAATTTAAAAATTTCTCCCACCCTTCATGGATGGGAGACAAATACGCTTACACAGAAGCAAAGTAAACTTTGGATTTAACCGGATCAGGATTCATTGTTTTCTCACCCGGCTTCCAACCTTCAGGACAAACTTCGTCGGGGTTGGCTTGGACATATTGGATCGCTTGCAGAGTCCGTAAAACTTCATCAACGTTACGACCAAAGGCAAGGTTGTTTACAGTGGCGTGTTGGATTGTGCCTTCTTTATCAATGATAAAGAGTCCTCTGAGAGCAACACCAGCATCGGGATCGAGGACGTTGTAAGCGCTGCTAATTTCTTTTTTAATATCGGAGACAAGAGGAATATTCAGGTCACCGACACCACCATTTTTACGATCGGTTTGAATCCAAGCGAGGTGGGAAAATTCGCTATCAACGGAAACGCCTAAGATTTGGGTGTTGATGTCTTTGAATTCTTGAGCGCGATCGCTGAAGGAGGTAATTTCAGTAGGGCAAACGAAGGTAAAGTCTAAGGGATAGAAAAATAAAACAACATACTGTCCGCGAAAATCAGACAGGCTAAGGGTTTTAAATTCTTGGTTTTCAACTGCAGTCGCGGAAAAATCAGGGGCTTGTTGTCCGACTCTGAGGCATCCTTCTGTCATGGGAAATACTCCTTAGTAACAAAGTTTACTAACTGTTACAACTATATCATAGTCATAACGATTTTGAGTAGTGGAATGGGTCATTTGTTCTTCGTTCTTGCTTCTCCCCCTCACCTTGACCCTTTACCTGGGGCGTAGCACTATAACTGGTTAATGCAAATAATCAACTACTTCCCAATTCCTTAGATCGCGCGGTGGCAGCTTGTACGGCTTTAATAACCGCAGATCGGAAGCCTGCTGATTCTAACTCAGCCACCGCAGCAATAGTCGTTCCGGCGGGGCTTGTGACGCGATCTTTAAGTTGTGCAGGATGGAGTTCTTCTTCTTTTAAGAGGGTGGCGGTTCCCAAAACCGTTTGTATCGCTAACTGTAGTGCTGTAGGTCGCGGTAAGCCTGCTGCAACGCCCCCATCAGCCAAGGATTCAATCAGGAGAGCCACATAAGCCGGACCCGAACCTGCAACACCGGTCACGGCATCCATCGCTGATTCTGGGACTTCCACCACTTCTCCGATCGCGCCGAGAATCGTTTTAGCCAGAGTCATCTGTTCCGGTCGCAACCCAGATCCTGCCGCGATCGCGCTCATACTTGCTCCCACAGTAGCATTGGTATTGGGCATCACCCGCACCACTGGCAACGGATCTAACCCTGCTTTCAGGCGTAAAATGGGAATTCCTGCCAAAATTGAAATTAATAAAGGTCGATGTTCAAGATTTTCTTGTGCGCCATCCCAATCGGATTCGATACGAGGCAAAACTTGAGGTTTCACCGCCAGTAATAACACCTCTGATGTTTCTTGCATTACTCGGCGATTACTTTCGGTAACTTCGACTTGATAACGTTGCGCTAACTCCTCGCGTCTTTGGGGTGAAGGGTCACTAACCAAAACCGAATCTGGAGTGTACATTTCTTGAGCAATAAGGCGGGAGAGAATCGCTTCACCCATTACCCCGCCACCAATCATTCCAAACCGTATAGACACTATTATTGACGAACTTACTTGTCGGTACTATGCGGTTTAATTTTATCAGCTACTGGTTTATCAATTTTCAATTGACGGGTCAAGGAGAAAGTTAATCACGACTCGTCAAAACTGACCCTTTGTCTTTTCATTAGGGTTTCAAGCTCCTCACGCTTTGCTCCGGTTCCTTTAGGAAGCACCGTGAAATTTAAAGTTGGGTTAGGACATTACTGATCGCTAAAACCCTTTCATCATAAACTGTTGCCTAGGGCAAATTGCCCAGCGCGTAGCGGGATAGACTGCGGTCTTTTCTCTAGAATCAGAATCAAACCTCTCCCACTCTTGTTGGTTTGCAGTGGGAGAGATTTCGGTTATTGAGCAATCTGTTGAGTTTGTTCTTTTTGCCAATTCCCAGTCGGAGGAACCATTTGATGAATATTCCCTGGGTTGTTAGTTTGGGGTGCAGCAGTGCCTTGAGTGGTATGAGAGCGACTGGTTACTTGTACACAACTAGGCGTAAAGAGAAAAATACTTTCTCCAACTCGTTCTTGATGCCCATCAATGGCATAAGTTCCACCCGCAACAAAGTCAACCGCCCGTTGCGCATCATCCGGCTCCATCATATTCAAATTCAGGAGCACAGTTTTCCGTTCTCGTAACACTTGAATGACCTCAGCCATCTTCTCAAAAGATTCAGGTTCGAGGACAACAATTTCATTCAATCCGTTATTTGCACCAGGCATACCAATGACATTACTTTTCGAGGCTGTGGGTTTCGATTCTTGAGATTCGGTAAAGTGGGGTCGCCGTTGGGGGCGAGGACGTTGTTCACTTTCTCCGCGAGAGGCTAAGTGATGTTGAGTTGAATAAGTCGGCTCCTCCATTTCCTCTTCATCATAATATTCGTCAAGATCATCGGGCTCATTAACACCAATAAAGTCTTTAAATCTGTTAAATACGTTACTCATTTTTTCTCCCTCACAAACTCATGCAGTCGGTTAATTGTAATTAGGGTCAGAATTAGAAAGTTGAATGAACAAGTCATTCTCACTTTTTCTAAATGTTCTGATGAACTCTCAATTCTATAGCTAAGTTCACGCTAATTTTACTCTTATTTTCTAAAATTGAAAAATATTTTCTGTTTTAAATTCTTAAACGGGTCGTTCACCGAATATTGTTCGCCCGAGACGGATCATTGTTGCGCCACTTTCAACAGCAATTGGGTAATCAGCAGACATTCCCATGGACAGTTCTTTCATCACAAGGTTAGAATATTTTTTTTCGGTAATTTCTTGGGCTAAATCACGAACTTTTTCAAATCCAGTTCGCATTTCTGTCGCAGATTCATGGAACGGCAGAATCGTCATTAACCCTTGAATTTTCAGATTTTGATATTGATCAAGGGTGGGGAGTGCTGTTAATAATTCGGGAATTGTCCAGCCATATTTGTTGGGATCAGGGAGAGGCTTAACTTGCAAGAGAAGATTCGGCGGTGTAAGGTTTAATTCTCCGGTTAGACGGTTGAGACGTTCGGCAATTTTAAGGCGATCACAGGTATGAATCCAATGGAAATGAGTCAAAGCCTGTTTTGCTTTATTCGTTTGGAGATGACCGATAAAATGCCAACAAATATCATTTAAGTCTTGTAATTCTTCTTGTTTAGCAAGGGCTTCTTGAATTTTATTTTCCCCAAAATCGCGAATTCCAGCAGCATAGGCTTCTCGAATTTTGTCAACTGAAACCGTTTTTGTTACCGCGATTAATCTGACATCGGGGGGAATGGTTTGACGTAACTCCTGAATGCGTTGGGTTAGATCGACAGTCATTGAAAAATACGTTTATAAGTCTCACTTAAGACAGAATGGTCTTCCTTCGCCCCAAGACGACGCAGTTTCCGTAACCGATTTTCGATTAGTAAACGGGCTTCTGAGCGACTTTTGGGTTCAAAGGCTAATCCTTCCTCATTCACTGTTACCAGAAAAAACAGACGTTGTGCATAGAGCGTGGTAAAAATTTCTCGATTCGGCTCAATGATGCAGACTCGATAGAGTAAGCCAAAAGTAGGGTGATTAAGATAGGTTTCGTTCGTACTCATTCAACTTTTTAAGTGATGTTAGCCCAGAACTCTCGACAAATATCTCTGATAACGGTTAAGGAAGGGGGCAATTCAATAATCCTTCTCGAAATATAGAGAACAATAAGTAGATGATATCTTGCTTTGGGCGCGATCGCATCACAGAGTATGAATTACCCACAACCAATTCTTACAGAATGTGGTTGGAGAGGGCGTATCAACATCTGAGAGACTGGGAGAGGGGGTAAATCTTTAAATTCCTGTTCCCTCTCATCAAAATCTCAACAAGAAAATGACGGATATAAATAATCAATCAATCCTTGTTATTGGCTATGGAAACTCCCTGCGCAGTGATGATGGGATTGGGTTGAAAGTGGCTGCAGAAGTGGAAAAATTAGAATTCCCCCATGCGCGATCGCTGCGGTTGCATCAACTCACTCCTGAATTGGCTGCGACGTTAGCGGAGGTTGATCGCGCGATTTTTATTGATGCTGCGGTAAACTGTGAAACCGTCCAAATTGACGTTTTAAAGCCAGAAGAAGCCCAAGGGAGACAAGTGGGACATTTTTGCGATGCGCGATCGCTGCTGGCGATGAGTCAACTGCTTTATGATTATGCCCCCCAAGCCTGGTTAATTACAATTCCGGTTCAGAATTTAGATTTTGGGGAAACCTTTTCCTCGGTTGCAGAAAAGGGGGCGAGGGAAGCCTTAAAAATCATTGAAAAATTGCTCACGACCGAAATAAATCCGTTAGGCTGAAATTAGCTTTCCCTAAATTATCGGTCTGGACGATTCATTATGCACGAAGTGGGAATTATGGAACAACTCCTCGCGATCGCGCTGCAATATGCTGACCAACAAGGAGCAACCCAAATCCATAAAATTAAAGTGAAAGTGGGAGCTTTATCAGGTGTCGTTCCCGAAGCCTTAACCTTTGCCTTTGATGTTACGGCAAAAGAAACGATCGCGCGATCGGCAAAATTTGAAATTGAACCCGTTGCTGCCCAATGTTATTGTCCCACTTGCCAGAAATTATTCACCCCCAGCGATTGGATTCATCAATGTCCAGACTGCGATGAAATTAGCCATGACATCCGACAGGGGAAAGAATTAGAACTCGTCTCATTGGAGATTTCTTAACCATGTGTGAGAACTGCGGTTGCGCCAATACAACAGGTCATATTCACCTCCACACTCATCATAATCATTCCCCCAATCGAGAAATTCAGGTTCACGAAGCCATTCTCGCTAAAAATGACCATCTGGCTGTCCATTTACGGGAAAAACATCATCGTCAAGGGATTCTTACCTTAAATTTTCTCTCGTCTCCCGGATCTGGAAAAACCAGCCTCATCGAACGGACTTTAGTGGATCTTGCCGATCAGTTTTCAATGGCGGTTGTGGTGGGTGACTTAGAAACCGATAATGATGCCCAACGCTTGCGAGGAAAAGGGGCATCAGTGGTACAGATTACTACCGGAAATGTTTGTCACCTAGAAGCGAATATGATCGAAACTGCTCTGGCTGATATTAATCTAGAGGGGGTGCAGCTTCTTTTTATTGAAAATGTTGGCAATTTAGTCTGTCCCGCAGCGTATGATTTAGGGGAAGATCTGCGCGTGGGTTTACTGTCTGCAACGGAAGGGGAAGATAAACCCCTGAAATATCCCACCTTATTTAAAACCGCAGATGTCGTAGTTCTTAATAAAATGGACATTGCAGAAGCGGTTGGCTTTGATCGGGAGTTAGCCGTTGAAAATATTCAAAAGATTGCCCCCCAAGCGACAATTTTAGAACTTTCAGCGCGATCGCGACTGGGACTAGAAAACTGGTATCACTATCTCCAAGAAAGATATCAAACTCTTGCTAGCCAAACCTTAATTGAGGTCAAATAGGGAGAGCAAATTCTAATAAAGCCCAGCCACATATTCTTCATAGCCGTTATACATCAGTGTTTCTTTAATTTCCCAAGATAAATCTCCGCCTTGACCGATAAATTTCTCAGTCTCTTGGGGCCAACGGGGATGGGGAACATTGGGGTTAACGTTAGCAACAAATCCGTATTCATTGGGAACTAACTGATTCCAATAGGTTTTGGGCTGTTCGGCAATAAATTCGACTTTCACAATAGATTTTGCCCCTTTAAACCCATATTTCCAAGGTAAAACCGCTCGAATCGGTGCACCATGCTGTTTTGGCAGTTCTTCCCCATAAATTCCAATGGCAAAAAAGGCTAACTCATTCGCCATTTCTTCAATGCGTAATCCTTCTGTATAGGGCCAAGGCAACATCCCAAAATCAAAGAAAGGACCCGGCATGACAGTTTTATCGTAAAAGGACGTAAAGCGAACAAATTTGGCTTGAGAGGTGGGTTCAACAACTTTGATCAACTCCTTCATTGGAAACCCCACCCAAGGCAATACCATTGACCAGGCTTCCACGCAGCGAAACCGATAGATCCGCTCTTCAATGGGAAAACGCTTTTTGATATCCTCTAGGTCATAAGTTTGGGGATTTTTGACTAATCCTGTTACTTCTACTTTCCAGTCTTCTGTGGGTAAGTCTTGGGCGTTTTGCCAAGAGGATTTATCGCCTCCAAATTCATAAAAGTTATTATAACTTCCGGCGAGAATTTCACTGGTAATGGGGCGTTCTACCGAAGCAAAGTTAGGATTCGTGTTTAGGGGAGAAATTTTAGGCTGTTTTAAGGTTTCTTCTAAAACTTGTTGGGATTTTGAAGTCTGACAACCGGCAAGAGAAAGGCTGGTTGCTCCCAAACTCAGACCAATCACACTTTTAATAAAACGACGACGATTGAGATAAAGCCGTTGTGACGTTATGGGGGGTTTTTCATTATGCCAAGGTTTGGGATTCCGAATAATCATTATTTGTTATTTATTATTTGTTATTTGTTATTTGATTTAACAATTATTAATGACCAATGACTATTCTGTTTTTTTCTGGCGAGTGGTTTTTGTCTTACTGCCAGAGCTTTTACTACTAGAAGATTTGCTACTGGTCGATTTAGTCGTTGTACTCTTTTTACTGGTAGTGGTTTTCTTAGTGCCAGTTTTACTTTTGCTGGTGGTTTTGCTACTGCTACTTTTACTCTTACTTTTTTCAGCAAGCAGTTCCACCGCTCGTTCTAACGTTATTTTATCCGGTGATTCTCCTTCCGGAAGCCCCACATTTTTCCGCCCATGATTCACATAGGGACCGTGAGGACCTTTATAGAGTTTCACCGGCTTGTCATTATCAGGATGATTTCCTAATTCTTTAATCAGTTCTTTTTGACTACCGCGACGACCTTTTTTCGGTTGGGCGAGGAGTTCAAGAGCGCGATCGAGCTCTACTGTTAAAACATCATCCTCTTTTTTCAAAGACCGATAATCTTTCCCTTCTTTCCCTTGGTCATGCACCACATAAGGACCATAGGGACCGATCGCTGCTTTAACGGGCGCACCAGTGCTGGGATGCTCTCCCAACACACGGGGGAGAGACAACAGCTTCACTGCCATATCTAAGGTGACATCTTCGGGTTTGGTTCCCTTGGGAATTGAGCAGCGTTTGGGTTTTTTCTTGCCTTCTGTTTCTTCCCCTAATTCCACATAAGGACCATAACGACCAATTTTAATAAAGATGGGATCGCCGGTTTCCGGATGAGTTCCTAACTGATCCGGTCCTTCGGTTTTTTGGCGGAGTAATACTTCTACTTGTTCAGGATTCAGATCGGCAGGAGTTAGATCTTGAGGAATAGAGGCTTTCACTACCCCATCATCATTTTCCGTTTCCAAATACGGACCAAAATAGCCAATTTTAATCCTGGCTTCGATATTGTCTAAATTAACTGCTTTTGCTGTATCTGGATCAATTTCGTCTTCTTTTTCTTTAACGAGAGTATTCAGTCCCTTATCTCCGGAATAAAACTGTTCTAAGTATGGCGTTGAATCGGCTTCTCCTGTTGCGATATGGTCGAGGGTTTCTTCCATCCGCGCCGTAAAATGCGGGTCAACCAGTTCCCCAAAATATTGCTCTAACAAACTGGTGACAGCAAATGCGGTAAAGGTTGGGGTGAGTGCATTCCCTCGCATTTGCACATAGCCACGGTCAATAATCGTGCTAATAATACTGGCGTAGGTACTGGGTCGCCCGATGCCTTCACTCTCCAACATTTTCACCAAAGATGCCTCAGTATAACGGGCGGGGGGCTGGGTTTCGTGACCCAAAGACTCTAGTTTTTTACAGTCTGGGTGATCCCCTTCTTGTAAGTTGGGAAGAATAACCTCTTGGTTTTCTAAGGCTGCTTCAGGATCATCTGACCCTTCTACATAAGCCCGAAAGAAACCCGGAAAGTCAATCCGTTTTCCGCTCGATCGAAATTCTGCATCTTCTACGGTCAATTGAACTGCAATTTGAGTTAACTTTGCATTTGCCATTTGGCAAGCCACGGTACGCTTCCAAATCAAGTCATAGAGG
>JAVLCL010000114.1:0-8633 GCA_031580825.1 Halothece sp. Uz-M2-17 | reverse complement strand
GAGTTCGATCCATTTACACGGATCACTGCACGACGTAGCATAATAAGTTTTGCCACTACCCCTGATACGGCTCATCGGCTTCACTCTCTTGGAGCATCCCCAGTCAAACGATTATCTGAATCAGGAATTTCAGAAGCCGAACTGAATTGGTTAAGTGAATGTCCTTTGCCAACGACAGGGCGCGTAAGATTTATCAACATTGCTCGTCTGTTGCATTGGAAAGGAATCCATCTCGGACTACAAGCCTTTGCGGAAGCGAATTTACCCGATGCTGAGTATTGGGTTGTGGGAGAAGGACCAGAATTGAAGCGGTTACAAGATCTTGCAGCCCATTTAAACATTACTCATCAGGTCACGTTTTGGGGCATGCTCCCTCGTGATGAGGTATTAGCCAAACTGAGTCAATGTTTCGCATTGGTTCATCCGAGTTTACACGATTCTGGGGGCTGGGTTCCGCTAGAAGCGATGGCGACGGGTCGCCCCATTATCTGTCTGGATTTAGGCGGTCCCTCACAACTGGTGACACCGGATGTGGGCATTAAAGTTCCTGCTCATCATCCCCAGCAAGCCGTTGCTGATCTGGCGGTTGCAATGAATCAATTGGTGCGCGATCGCGCATGGGGTTTACAACTGGGTGAAACCGGCAAACAAAAAGTCAAAACTGATTACACTTGGGACGCAAAAGGGAAACAATTAGCTGATCTCTATCAAGATCTGGTTTCCATCCCGAAGAACAAAGTTTTTTCCTAACCATGCATATCTTAATTGTCGCTTTACATCGTGCTGATCAGCCAACTGGGGTTTGCCGACATGGATCCGGTTTAGCCCGTTGTCTCACGGATTTAAACGCCGTTGATCAAATTACTTTAGTCATTGGCAGCTGGCAACGAGATTATTTTGCAGCCTTCTCTGGATTATCATCACCCAAGATTAATTTGATTGATGTGGAGATTAAAAATAATTCCATTGCTAGAAATCTTTGGTTTTTATTTCAATTACCTCGGTTAGTGAAGGAACAATCACCAGATCTGGTTCATTTATCCTTTCCCCTCCCTGTGCTGCGATCGCGCTTTGATTGTCCCATTGTCGCAACCATTCATGACTTATACGCTTATGACTTTCCCGACAATTTTGGTAGGCTGCGAGCAAAATTTAACCAACTGATTTTTCAACAATGTGTTACCCATGTTGATGGCTTAACTTGTGTCTCGAAAACGACCCGAGAGCGATTAATTTACTATTTTCCATCTGTCAAAAAGAATCAGCAATTAAATATCACATATAATTATGTGGATTTTAGCAATTCTGAGCCAAAACTTCCCGATTTTTTCAGGCACAAGGGGAATCTTTCCTTCATTCTCACCGTTGCTCAACATCGGAAAAACAAAAATCTTGATTTATTATTTGCAGCCTTTTCTGAATTAAAAATAGATCATAAAATTCCCAAGGATACTGAACTGATTGTTGTCGGGAGTCCGGGTCCGGAAACGGAAAACTTAAGGCAACAAATTGATGAGCTAGAGTTACAAGATACGATTCATTTACTTTCAAAACTGCGCGATCGTGAATTACAGTGGCTCTACATCAATGCTCAACTTTTTGTAATTCCCTCAGCAACAGAAGGCTTTTGTTTACCCTTAGCCGAGGCACTCTATTTTTCTACACCTTGTGTTTGTTCTAACATCCCCATTCTCCAAGAAATTGGTGGCTCCGAATGTACTTATTTTGACTTAAGTAACACACCAACTTTAAACCTAAAACAGGCAATTATTCAAACCTTACCCGTTTCATCTCATTCGACAAAAATCCCCCCCACTCAGTTTCCTTTTTCTAAACGAAGAGCCAGTCAAAGTTACCTCCAATTTTATTCAGAAGTAATCGAGACTAACTTTGTTAAGAATAAACAATCTTAAGAAAAACGCTATCCCATTTAATACTATGACTATAAATAGGAGTTATCATTTATCAGTTCCGCAATCAACTAAGCAAACCAAACGTCTTTTTTTTCAAAATAGCTTTTTATTTTTAACGGTTTTATCCATTACATTTTATGCGAGAATTTTCTGTTCAGTAACCGGAGCACCCTCAGTCTTAATTCATGCCCACTTAATTTTAGTTCCCTTAGTCTGCTTCATTACCCTAATCACAACCAAGATTCGAGGAAAGCAACAACTTCAAATCATTTGGCTATTTCTCACTGCCTTATTCTGGCTATTTACCGTAATGATCGCCAGTTGTTTTCTCAATGAAGCTGGATTGATTAATGGTATCTTTCAATTTTTAATGCTCGGTGAACCCTTTATTTTATTACTCATCATTTTATGTCTTCCCAGTCAAATTCAAGTGATTAAATCATTCAAAAAATGGGTCATTTGGTCTTCATTTGCTAATATGATTTTTGCGTTCATCCAGTGGCCCCTCTTAAGAGCAGGTATGATTTCAGCCGGAGGATTGGATGCCACAGATGGTATGGCAGGCGTTTTTTTCGTATCTGGTGCAGGGAATTACGTCTCCGCTACGATTTCCATGTATTTTGGACTTTATTATTTATTTTATGTGAAAAACAGTCCCCTATGGCTGCGATGGGTCACTTTAGGCTTAGCATTTTTTCAATTGCTGCTGTCTGATTCCAAGCAAGTCCTATTTGCCTTAATTGTAGGATGGTTTATCTTAATTTTTGTCCATATTAAAGATATTCAAAGAACATTCGCTTGGATAATTAGTTTCTTGATCAGTGGGTTTGCGTTCTACTGGTGTACGTATAATCTCGAAGCCTTTGCAGCCTTTAAAAACTATATTGATAGAGATGGGATCTATGCGCCTGATGGCGCAGCAACACTAGCTAAAACTGCTGCTTTCAGAATTATTCCCACCTATTATGAATCTTTTTGGAATGGGTTGTTGGGCTTAGGACCCGGTCATACAGTGACTCGTTTAGGCGGTTGGTTACTCCAAGAAAATTGGAACGTTTTTGGTCCTTTAGGCGCAACCATACATCCTGCTAGCGGAGATGTCCTTAGCGCTTACTATAATAATTGGCTTGCGATGGAATCAACGATGTTTGCTCCTTTGTTTGGTTGGGCTGGTATTTGGGGCGATTTAGGTTTTATCGGTTTAACCGTCTATTTATTACTCTTTATCATTACTTGGCACTATCTTTGTTTTGATGGCTTTTCCAAATTTCTACTTTTAACCGTAATTGCTTTCGGTTTTATCTTTACGCAAATGGAAGAGCCTGGTTATATGCTTTATACCTTTGCTCTCATTGGTTTAAGATGGCATGAACGAAGAAGCCAGTTGAGAGGATAAAAATACCAACTGGCATTAAATAAAAAGGCTTTATCGCCCTATGTATAACGGTAAAGCCACACCATCACCAGTCGCCCAAGTATCACCCCGTAAACCTTCCTCACGAGGCGTTTCACGGCTTTCCCCATCTCGAATTTCTTCCACTAAGATCTCATAATTATCATCCCCAAAACTACTGGTGCGAAGGTTAGCATAACTCACTTTTGCATCTTGAGAGCGAAAAATTGGCTCCTGGGTAGAAGGGTCGTTACCCACTTCTGCGATGTGCGCTCCTAAAACTTCTGTCATCCCCCCATTGCGAGTATCAACTTTAATACTTCCCTTTTCCGTCTTCAGTCCAAAGATATGTAGTTGACCGCCATTATTGACAATTCCTGCATCTTCAGGACCGAGATCCGTAATTGGACTTTCTCCTCCTTCTGTGTTGAGTTGTGTCACCCACACTTTCCGACCCGCACTAACTTGCAAGTTACCTAAATAATCTTCTGCAATAATATCCCCACTTCCGACTTCACCGGCTTCTAATGAACCACCGTAAATTCCGCTCATGGCTAAAACGCGATCCGATTGATGTTGAATCTCTCGAAACGCCCACATATGTTCTAATAAAATGGTCTCCGGTAAGGTCGAGGGATCAACCGCTGTACCATTGGTATCTTGGTCAACAATAATAAACTTTCCTTGACCATTGAGGCGACTGAATGCAATCACGTGCTCCACATTTCCTCGCCAATACACATCTTCATTAATCTCCCAAGCCTCTGTCCCTGGAAAGTAAATGGTATTTGCACCAGAATCAATGGCTGCTTGTAAAGCAACAGTATCATCCTGATCATCCCCAGCTACGCCACCAAATTGATGAGGACCCGCCCATTGGCTGAAGTCTGTTTCCCAAGGAATCATCGGGACTTCCGCAAGGGGGAGATTGAGGCTAGTCGTCTCACTTGACCAAGGCGCAATCATAAAATTCTCTTGCAGAGGCGTGTTACCGTTAGCAATTGCAGAATATTCTTCAACCTGAGGAGTCGCGATTAAAACCGTCCCATCGGTCTTGCTGAGGGGTTGTGCATAACCCTTGGTTTCAATATTTCTTAAAAACAAACTACCAAAATCATATTCAATCGCTGAGTTAGGAGTGGACTGGGATCGGGATTGTAAATTAGAGTCAATCAGGGTTAATGCACCAGAAGAAGCTCGCATTCTAAGGGTTGTGACATCATTGATACTGGTCAGGTTGCGAATGGTGACCGTTTGTGCGCCTTTATCGTACCCGAGAACATTTTGGTCTTGAAGGCGAATATTCTGCATCGTAAAACCCCAAATTCCAAAATCATCTTGAATCCCTTTGTCAAAACCAATAATTTCGGCATTCTTAATTAAAAAGGGTCCATTATTGTCTGCTCTGAGATCTAGACCGACAACGCCTAATCTTTGATCATTGGATGCTTCAGAAATCACTTTAATCTGACCTAATGTCCCACCATTATTAGAAAAGTAGCGCAAACCGATCGCGCCTGGATTCCCTTTCCCCACATTAAACGTCATGTTTTGAATTGGACTATGAAACCCAAAACCAGGTGAAGTTTGCATGGCAAAAATCGCTTTCGGATTCTCAGGATCTTGAAAGTCTGGATGATCATCCGCAACTCTTAAAATAACACCATCTCGACTTTCTCCCAGATAAGAAGTGCGACTATTATTATTGACCAAAATAGCGGATTGAGCCGTCTCACTCAGAGGGTTAATAATATCGTATTGTCCATTCGGAAAATAAATGGTTCGTCGTAAATCTCCATCATTTTCATCAATTGCTTTTTGGATGGCTTCGGTATCATCTTGACCATCATCTGGCACTGCACCATAAGCGGTAACGTTAATCACACCGGCATCATTTGGCAATACAATTGTTGGAGACGTTTGATCTGATTGTGGCAAAGACATTACAGAATCAGGGTTCACTTTAGTGATTTGACCCAGCGCGATCGTTAAACTGACTATAAATAGAAAGAAAGCCCAAAACTTCAATCCTTTAAACCTAAGATTAACCATTTTTTCACCTGTGTTGTAATTAAGTACAGCCAGATTAAAGAGCTATTTATTTAATTTCAAGAAATAGCTTTTCCTGTTTATATTAACCTATTTTTCTCTTAAATGGAAGCTATCTTAGTTAAGTAAAATAAGTCATTTTATAGAATGATTAAAATCATTCTATATCTTAAAAATAATTCACCAGAAAATAATGAGATCTGAAGTGTTCATGACTTGGCAAATAGTACCGCCTTGAGTATAGAAATAATTAATATAATAAATTGAAATCTGAATTTGAGAATAATTTATTCTCTAGCTATTCTCCTTTAGGAGTCAAACCTTTTCATATTCCAGATAACAACGGATATAACCTTAAGCATACTGAAATTACACTGATAAATTAGTTTTAGATTATGAAAAAAATCAGGACTTCTGTTTTATTAATCCTTAATCTTATTCAACAAGATGTATTCCGTAAAATTATATATACAGTTTTCTTGCTCTTTAAACGACCCCAATGGTCTTTAGTCTTTTTATTGGGTCGATTTCAATTGATACGAGTTCTGTATAGTAACCTATTAGATAGCTTCAGCAAGTTGGAAAAATCATCTCGGTTTGATTCCTCTTTGCCATTTAGTCATGTCGATATTAAATCTATTGTTAAAACATTACAAACAGATGGTATTTTTGTTGGTTTTTCATTACCACAAAATATTTTAGAAGATATCCTAAACTATACTTATCACTATTATTGTTTTGCCGGTGGAAGAGCAAATTTAGGATTTAAAATTTTAGAGAAGGAGCGGTTTCAAGCAGAATTTGGTCAATCGTTTTACACAGCTAGATACTTTAATATTAATTTAGATTGTCCTGCTATTTTAGAACTCGCCTATGATCCTGTATTACAGGAAATTGCGACTCAATATATCGGATCAGCAGCAAAATATACTGGGGCGAGTCTCTTCTGGACATTTCCTACTGAAGGTTCTATTTACGATCCTGATCAACAAAAATTTACTAAATTCCACTACGATTTAGATGATTTTGCGAGCTTAAGATTTTGTTTTTATCTCACTAAGGTCACTCTCGATGATGGACCCCATATCTGTATTCGTGGTAGTCACAAAAGAAAATCCCTATTTCATGTTCTCAATTATATGAGTCGAATCCAGTCAGAGCAAACACTAATCGAATTTTATGGAATTGAACAGTTTGTTACTATCATTGGAGAACCCGGTTTTGGATTTATTGAAGATACATTTTGTTTTCATAAGGGAACGATTCCGAAAAACGAGTCTAGATTATTCTTACAACTTCATTTTGCAGCAAATCGTTATAGTAATACCCAATTTCATGACGACCGAGATCCGAATACCCTCAAACTTTTTAGATAAAGGGTGACCTATGGTCTAGCAATAATTTGAACTAACCAATTGACCAATAACATTAAAAGTAAATAAATCAACATTCCAAAGAGAAGATTCCCATCAAAGATATTGGTCCCACCATTAAATTCTATCGTTCCAAATAAATTGGAAAATGGAACTGCAAAAGGTTTAGACAGAGTATAAATAAAGCTCGCAAATAAATTATTAGGATTAGCCCCAGTCACTAATAAGATAAATCTTAAGCCTAGTAATATTTCTAAGGCAGCCACTAAGTAGGAAACACTCTGCGTAATTTTCCGCGCAATTGTAATTTTCTGAGCTTTTTTAACTTGTTTCTCTTCTTCTATTAAACGTTGTGCTTCTGCATCGTTCTCAGGTGAGAGATCTGAATTAATGGGTGAACGAGAAGTGTGAGTGATCTCTTGACCTTTTTCGGGTTGATTTTCAATATTTTTATTGAGATTATCGGGGTCTTGATCGTGTTTTGGATCATTAGAATAAGTCATAACAATTGATCTTCGTCTGAAGTCTTACAAGTCCCTCAATTGAGTTAGAGGATTACTTAAATTTTAATCTTTGTTTTTTAACAATTCCACTAATTAATATTAAAATCAATAACAATCAATTTGGGTGAATAAAAAAACTAGAGAACATATTGAAACCTAATTCAATCCTTATGGAGGGAAAGGTGATCTTGAAGTTATGGTCTTTTCTGGGACAGTAGCAGATAGGATAGAGGAGGAATCAGCGTTAAAACAGTAGCATCGTCTAAACAATGTCAATTCTCAGACTCGAAAAAATTAGTAAAACTTATTCCACCGGAGAAGTCCTTAAGGATGTTAACTGGGAAGTTAAAGCCGGAGATCGTCTTGGACTGGTTGGGGTGAATGGCGCAGGGAAAAGCACCCAATTAAAGATGATTATGGGGGAAACCGAACCAACAATCGGGGAAATTATTCGACCCGCAGCCTTGAAAATTAGTTGTTTAAGTCAAGAATTTGATATTGACCCGACATTAACGGTGAGACAAGAACTCTGGCGGGTGTTTGAACAAGCAAATGCCATTCAGAAAAATCTGGAAAAAATCCAGCAAGACATGGAAAGCGCCGATCCAGAAGCATTAGATAAATTAATTCGCAAGCTCGATCGCTATCAACAAGAATTTGAAGCCCATGATGGGTATCAACTAGATACAAAAATTAGTTGTTTATTACCCGAATTAGGATTTAACCCAGAAGACGGCGATCGCGCGGTGACTAGCTTTAGTGGCGGTTGGCAAATGCGCATTTGTCTTGGGAAAGTCATGTTACAAGAACCCGATGTTCTCCTTTTAGACGAACCGACTAACCATCTGGATTTAGAAACCATTGAATGGCTGGAAAAATATCTCAAAAATCTCACCACACCCATGGTGATTGTTTCTCACGATCGCGAATTTTTAGACCGCCTTTGTACCCAAATTGTTGAGACCGAACGTGGCGTTTCTACCACTTATTTAGGCAACTATTCCAGTTATCTCGAACAAAAAGAATTTAACCGACAAGCACAAATGAGTGCTTATGAACGACAACAAAAAGAAATTGCCAAACAAGAACAATTTGTCGAGCGATTTCGCGCCAGTGCGACCCGTGGTACCCAAGCCAAAAGTCGGGAAAAGCAACTGGAAAAAATGGAAGAAATTGACGCACCTGATGCAAATGTAAAAACACTGAAGTTTCGGTTTCCCACCGCTCCTCGCAGTGGTGAAGAAGTGGTTAAAATTGAAGATTTAACCCATAGTTTTGACGATCAGATTTTATTTCTGGGAGCAAATTTATTAGTGGAACGCGGCGATCGCGTTGCCTTTTTAGGTCCCAATGGCTCCGGAAAATCAACCATTCTTCGGTTAATTATGGGCTTAGAAACCCC
>JAVLCL010000113.1:6914-8655 GCA_031580825.1 Halothece sp. Uz-M2-17 | reverse complement strand
CTTCCTTGCAAAGCAACACAGGTTTTTTGATAAGTCCTTTTGAGTTGTTTGATTATTGACGACTCACCCACCTGAAGGAGGGTGATTCTTGGGCTGAATCTTGCCTCCATCAACTAAGTCGATTTCGGTCTTATAGTTTCATGTCCTACCTGACTACACCATTACAGCAAGCACTCTTAAAGGTAGCTCCCCAAGCGTTTAGATTTCCGTGGGCCCCACGGTATCGTAATTTATTTTGATCTCCCGCCCTTGATACTGATTGATCAGTGGAGCTTGGGGCAAGCGGTTTTCGATACCAACAGGCGTGCAGTTAGCCTTTGTACAGCCGGAGCTTTAGTGAGGATAGGTTCGTACTGCACGACTACATGCAATATGTCTTCTTTAGCTTGATTGTGATCTTAACACAGAACCCCATAAATGGCGGGGTTTTAAACCCGTGATTTCTTGATGATACCAATAACTTCGCATAAGGATGACTCCATAAATGGAGGGTGTAACTCCCAGCAAGTAACCCCACTAATGTTCCCCAACCGATACCATAGAGTTTGACAACAGTGAGGGCGAAGATAGTGCCAAATAAGAGATCAACGCGAAAAAACAGCGGAAGGTTAAAATAGTTGCCAGCGATCGCGCCTACAGTTAGTAAAAATAGAATCCAGCGCGATCGAACCCATAATTTCATAATAATTAATCATTCGTGAGAGACTATTTTGACGAGTGACTCGCTCTTTATTATTACGATATCTGTCTCAAGATAACCTTCTATTAATATATCAATTAATCCTTAAATTCTGAAAAAAAACAATGCTATATCGTCGTTTTGGTCGGACTGAGTTACAAATTCCCATTTTCTCTTGTGGGGGAATGCGTTATCAACATAAATGGCAAGATATTCCTTTAGCTGATGTTCCTCAAGCTAATCAACGTAATTTAGAAGCAACAATTGAAAAATCTTTAGCCGTGGGAATTAATCATATTGAAACTGCTAGAGGCTATGGCAGTTCTGAAATGCAACTGGGTCAAGTTTTACCAAAATTTGATCGTAAAAAGTTAATCATACAAACGAAAGTTGCACCTAAAGATGATCCGCAAGAATTTCGACGGCAATTTAATCAGTCTTTACAATTCCTCAATTTAGATTATGTTGATTTATTAGGAATCCATGGCATTAATACAGAAGAATTATTAGAACAAACCATTCGCCCTGGGGGGTGTTTAGATGAAGTGAGGAAGTTACAAGAACAAGGAAAAGTTCGCTTTGTTGGCTTTTCTACTCATGGTCCCCCTGAAGTCATTATCAGAACCATTGAAACGGATCAATTTGATTATGTAAATCTCCATTGGTACTACATTAATCAAACCAATTGGGAAGCAATTCAAGCAGCAAATCGTCATGATATGGGCGTTTTTATTATTAGCCCGTCTGATAAGGGCGGACAACTTTATAACCCCCCTCAAAAATTAGTTGATTTATGCCAACCCCTAAGTCCAATGGTTTTTAATGACTTATTTTGTCTCAGCCATCCCCAAGTGCATACGTTATCTTTAGGTGCAGCAAAACCCAGTGATTTTGAAGAACATTTAAAGGTTTTACCCTTACTAGAAAAAGCAGATGCAATCTTACCACCTATCTTAGAAAAATTAGAGAAAGCAGCTATTGAAGCCTTAGGAGAAAACTGGTATAAAACATGGGAAACCGGATTACCTCGCGCGGAAGAAACCCCAAGCCATATCAATATTC
>JAVLCL010000113.1:0-6904 GCA_031580825.1 Halothece sp. Uz-M2-17 | reverse complement strand
CGTTATTTTATGGTTAAGAAACTTAGCCCTTGCTTATGACTTAACTGATTATGCAAAAATGCGCTATAACTTATTAGGACGAGCAAGTCACTGGTTCCCAGGAGAAAAAGCCAATGATTTAGACACTTTAGATCTCAAATCTTGTTTAAAAAATAGTCCTCACGCTGACAAAATTCCTTCTCTTTTAGCCCAAGCCCATCAATGGTTTAATGGTGAAGCAGTAAACCGACTTTCACAACAATAGTTTTCTAGTTGTTCTTAGTTACACCTCGTAGGGTGGGCATTGCCCACCCTACCTTATGCTTAGAAAGGGGAAAAGTTAGCAAATAACAAATAATAAATCAATAATGTATTTAGAGAAACTCTATCTCACGCGATTCCGAAATTATTGGAATTGTGCGGTTAAATTTGATGCTCAAAAAACGATTTTAGTCGGAAATAATGCCCAAGGAAAATCGAATCTTTTAGAAGCTGTGGAACTCTTAGCGACGTTAAAAAGTCATCGGACCACAAAAGATCAAGATTTGGTATTTCAAGAAGCAACGGTAGGGCAAATTGAAGCCTTGGTGAAACGACGCTATAGTGAAAGTGAATTAACTTTAACCTTACGTCAAAAAGGACGACGCACGGTCGCTATTAATCATGAATCGTTACGACGACAAATTGATTTTCTTGGAGTTCTCAATGCAGTCGAGTTTTCGAGTTTAGATTTAGATCTCGTGAGAGGTTCACCGGAAAAACGTCGTCATTGGCTAGATGCATTATTAATTCAAATTGAACCCATTTATGCTTATATTTTACAAGAATATAATAAAGTGTTACGCCAACGAAATGCGTTACTCAAAAAGATTCGGAAATCCCTTTATGATGATGAAGTGGGGTCTCCCGTTGAAGATTCCACTTGGGAACAATTAGCCTTATGGGATGCTCAATTAGCAGCAAACGGATCACGGGTGATGCGTCGTCGGGCTAGAGTCATGGAACGGCTGACACCGATCGCGCAACAATGGCATACTCGCATTAGTCATGCTACGGAAAAACTGGAAATTGACTACGCGCCCAATGTGAACTGGTCTGAAGATAACCCCGAACAAGTGCAGCAAGCAATTTTAGATCGGATTAAACTTCGTCAAGCAGCGGAACACAATTTAGGAACAACTGTTGTCGGACCCCATCGGGATGAAGTAGCGTTTAGAATTAATGAAACACCCGCGCGATCGTATGGCTCACAAGGACAACAGCGAACCTTAGTCTTAGCGCTCAAATTAGCAGAATTAGAGTTAATTGAAACCGTTGTTGGAGAACCGCCCTTACTGCTTCTGGATGATGTTTTAGCCGAACTGGATCTAAATCGTCAAAATCAATTATTAAGCGCGATCGAAGATCGGTTTCAAACCTTAATTACAACAACCCATTTAAATTCCTTCGATCAGCAATGGGTTAATGCTTCCCAAATTTTGACTGTTGAACAAGGAAAAATCACTGAACAAACCTAACCCTCTCGGTTATTCTCGATCAGATAAAATGGGAATTCTAATGAGAGGAAAAGGTTTTAGGATAGCAGCGAAGAAAAATTTCAAGATTTTCTGAAAATCATCATAAAGTGTAACATCCGCTACAGAAATAAAAACTATAATAAGATTTGGAGTGGATCGATTGCTAAGGAGACAATCATGAGATTAACCTATCGTGGGATTAATTATGAATCAGAAACAATGCCTCTAGAGACAATAGAAGGTGAGGTCGCCGGAACCTATAGAGGACAACCTTGGCGTTATCATTATCCGCGCCACATTCCTGAATTAGAACCGAAACTGTGGTTACAGTATCGAGGTGTATCTTATAGCAAGCGTCCAGTGGTTCAATCCTCCCATGGATCAGAAATTTCGATTCCTGCGGTCACCCCTGGTTCAGAACTACCCAGCCCTCGACACTTTACAATGCAAAATGAGGAAAATGAAGCAGCACAAGCTCATCTCGAAAGCATTCGTCGGAACTTAGAACGTCGGATCTCTATTGCTATAGAAACAGGAAATGAGCAGTTACTCTCGATGTTAGAACAAGAATACAAAGACTTGGCAATTAATTGATCGAAGCAGTGTTTTTTCGAGGGGGGTTGAACGTTGATTAACCCCCAATTATCAATTTTCTCACTGACCCCAAGCGAGAATCGCAAAGTATGTTATAACTCCCTAAGAGTTTTTGCAGTTCATCATTATTATGAAGGGTCAGTTTATCGTTTTTGAAGGGATCGAAGGTGGAGGGAAGACAACTCAAATTGAACAAACGCGAGAGTGGTTGTTAGCGGGAGGATTAGGAAAACCGCTAGAGGTCATTCAAACCCGAGAACCGGGGGGAACTGAGTTAGGTCAAACGTTACGATCGCTGCTGTTAAATGACCATAATTTGCATATTGATGATCGGAGTGAATTACTCTTATACGCAGCCGATCGCGCTCAGCACGTTAACCAATTTCTGAAACCACAGTTAGAAGCCGGAAAAATCATTCTCTGTGATCGCTTTATTGATTCCACAACCGCTTATCAAGGCTATGGACGGGGTTTAGATTTAGATCTGATTCAACAGTTGAATACCATTGCATCCGATGGTTTAGAAAGCGATTTAACCTTATGGCTGGATGTAGAAGTAGAAACGGGTTTAGCGCGAGTGCAAAAACGGGGAAAGCGCGATCGGCTAGAACAAGCTAATTTCAACTTTCATCAGCGTGTAAGAACTGGTTATCAGGTCTTAGCAGAACAATATCCCCGTCGTATTGTTCCCATTAACGCCAATCAATCCCCCCAACAAGTGCAAGCTGATATTCAAACAACACTTCTTACTCATTTGACTTAAAAAAGGACGAATCTACATTCGCCCCAGCTTAGAATGGTTGAGCAAGCACTTAGTTATTACTGTTTCCGACAAAAGCAGTGGTTAAGCTATCGTGAGCTAAGAAATGGTCTAAGTGATAGGCTCTTTCTTCGGTTTCTAAAAGAATTTGTTCGTATAAGTAGCGAGTTGCGCGATCGCCGAGGCTTTCTGCTTGTGCTGCTTGTTGACGTAAGAGTTTAATAACAGTTTGTTCTGCACTGAGATCATGTTCGACCATGGTACGTGCAGCATACGCTCCATCTGCTTCTGGTTCAAATTGACAGAGTTCCGCGAGTTTACCAAAACTTGCCACAGGAACACCACCAATACCGTTTAAACGTTCTGCGAGATCATGAACGTGACCTTTAACTTCGTCATAAGATTCTTGGAAAAATTCGTGTAACGAGTAGAACTCAGAACCTTCAATGACAAAATGATGCTTTTGATATTGAAGATAGAGGGCTTGGAAGCTGGCAATAGCAATATTTAATCCTTCACAAACCGGTTCTGTTACGTTTTTTTCCAACAAGACCGGGTTTTCTTTTACTTCTCCAAATGCTTGGAGTAAGCCTTGTGCAGTAGCCATGGGAACTTTACCTTAATCGCGATTTTTGCTTGATGCCATCAATATTAGCAAAAACTCTGAGTTATTGACTAAAAAGAATCCTCCCATTTTTTAGTAATTGAAACTTATTCTTATCTATGAATTCTTGATAACAAATCAATTAATAGTTAATTAGTAAAATAAAAAGGGCGGACATAAATTTGTTGCGCGATCGCGCTTTTGAGGGTTACTTGTTGACCAATGACTTGGACTCGCACCGCCCCCCGTTTTGTTGTTCCTAAAACTAATAAATACGTGCCAACAACAACACCAGCAATCGGAAAATGATAGTGAGAAGGAATAGCAGCAATTTGCACCCAGTTCCCTTCTGTGACTTCCACAAGGGGAAAACTATTAGGCGGGGGAGAAGAGACAGAGTCTTGGAAATGACCCCCTAAATAGGTAAAACGCCAAGGTTTCTGCGGTTGCTGATCCTCAGTTTCGTAATCATCATCATGGGTTTGGTAGAAAAAATTAAATGCCATTGCTATTAATCACTCAATTCTCGTTAATTATCTTGATACGCAGGAAGTCGCCAGCACTGATCCAAATAATGGCTAAGTGTGTTACGGGATGCAGAAACCCGCCACATTACACTCCAAAATTGCCAAAGTTTTAACGGAGTTGCTAACTCCACTTCCAAAGGGTGATTACAACGGCACTGACAGGGAATTTGTAGTTCGACTAACCGTTGATAAACTTGCCAACGTTCTAAACATTGACAAGGAACGTGCGTTCTTATTGCTGATTGTTCAGAAGAAGTATGACCCATATTTTCAATAAACAAGAAATATTTGCAATTAACAAGGGATATTAAAATCGCTCAATCCACATGCTCAACTGAGGCAAGCCAGACTGAGTTTGGAAAAAGTTCAATTGTAGTTGCTAGTTTAGCCTTAAAGATAATAGTTTGCAACTATAATTTTCATTTTTTTTATGATGCTGATCCGGTGAGGATCTCCAGATGCAGAAACTCCAGTCGCATCAACCGCAAAAATATCCCCAAGGCAATTGGGGACAATAATGAGTCATAGTTGCAATAATCAGTTCAACTTGAATAAAGGAAATCGGTTTAGCAAGGCAATAGTGAAGAAGGAAGGTAGGAAGAGCCAGAAGTTTTCTGCCTTGATCGTTCAATTCTCTTGCACTTTTCCCAAGACTTAAGAGGTTTAAAGCCTGATTGAGTAAGGGTTTCCGTTTTATTCAGCAAGCCCTAGATACTAGATTTTGATAATCATTACCGAAAAGTAAGAGAGTTTCAGATTAGGTTGATCTTTTAAATCTTTATAAACCACTTGTTCTGGCATTGTCGCCCGTTCGATAATATAACTGTTGTCGAGTAAGTTTTTAGCTTGTAACAGTTCCCAAATCTGAGAGTAGAGGGAACTAAACTTCATCAAGACCACCACTTCTGCAACTTGAAACGCTTTTTCCAGTTCTTCGAGATGATAAAGTGTGGGTAAAATCATTAAACGCTGCGATCGCGTGGTTAAAGGAATCCCCAACTCTGAAGCCACCGCCATCGGCGAACAAACCCCCGGTATGGTTTCCACAACAATGGTAGGATCGAGTTTTTGAACCGTTTGCGCCAAATAGGTAAAGGTACTATAAAAACTAATATCTCCCTCACAGGCAAACGTTACATCCTCTCCCTTTTGCAAATAAGGTAAAACCGTTTGTGCTGCAACCTCCCACGCCTCCGTTAATTCTTTGTCATCTTGAACATAGGGAAACTTTAACGGTAACAACATTTGATGCGATTGTAGCCACGGAGTAATGATCCGTTGGGCAATTCCCAGCTTCCCGTTAATTCCTTCAGGAAACGCGACAATATCCGCTTGTTGGAGACACTTCAATCCTTTAACCGTAATTAATTCTGGATCGCCGGTGCCGACGCTAACGCCATAAAGTTTACCCACGTGCTATTCTTGACCTATTTACTAACCTTAATTAGTTTATCAAACGCGAGCCAGAACAACAGAAGATTAATTTTGACTAACTTTTAAGAGTTGATTTCCCCCACGCTGAAACTCATATCCTGTGTTTTCAATTTCAGTTTTATATCCTTGTTTGGAAAGTTCTGATAACACTGCATCTAAATGTCGAGATTTGGCACTGGTAAAATTTTCCACCAAAGGAAAAATCCGGACTTCCTTGGCAACACGGGATAAATCGAAAATAGATTGCAAATGAAACGCTAGAGAAAATTGTTCTGAATAGGTAAAGAGTAAGTGAGAGGAAACGGCTAAATCAAACGTTTGCTTAGAAAAGGGTAATTCTGGAAAGCCAACTTCTTGATAACGTCCTTCTGCTTTCCCAGTTGAAAAATCTTCTAAAAAAGTATTCATAGCTGATAAGCGATCTTCACCTAATGCTTCTGGCGTGGGATTTTTCTCCCAAACAAATTGATCAATATTTTTATAGAGTCCATCAATAATAATGGGATAAGTTTCATCAATTCGTTGCTGAATTTGTTCCGGTGTAAACTGATAAATTGGATCGCAAGAAATAACTGTTTTCCCTTGTTGTTTCATCACTGCATTAAAACTTGCTGGTCCCCCAGCACAATCCAGAATAGAGCATTCTAAATCTGCTGGTGTGAGGTTAAACATTTCGATATAGTCTTGAAAAGAACGCCCCCAAGGCACGACATTTTGCAGTTGAAACATTATTCTTTTTTCTCAGTCACTATTAATAAAAGCCTTAACTAATCCTAACTTATACTTAGGAAGAATTTAAGAAAGCCCATGAACCGTTTCTTCTCAATATTGATGTTAGTGGGATTCATGTTAACCAGTTGTAGTCCTGATCCCACGCCCTTAGACAATTCAGACAATCGCAGTCAATATTCTCAATGTGATAACAGCATTGATTCTCAAAATCGCAGTGATTACCAAGCCCTTTCTGTATCGGAAATCACGAGGAATAATCCCAATCTGAATCTAAACGAAGATAATCAGATTATCGTCAAAGATCCCAAAGCCACGATATTAGAAGCGTTTGGCTTTTCTGAGTTACAAGAATCTCAAAAACAAGACATTGAAGTTAGTTGTCCAGAATCTGATCAAGTGATTGTAACCCTGACAAAAACCGGATTATTAGATGATTCTGTCGCTGGTGTGCGGTATCAAACTGAGTTTACCGCTCATCCTGAAGGATGGGAACTCATTTGGATGGGAAGACAGCAAAAATGTTATCCCGGACGAGGAAAGACAGACTGGTCAACCGAATTATGTGTTTGATGTTCTCGTCGGTAAGATGAAGAAAAACTGCATTTAGTTTCCCCACATGCTATGAGTGCTACCACCGGAAAGAGTTGAAGTATTTTTGCACCTTTGGGCGTTGTGTAACTTGTTTGAGTTCATCTAGGCTTTCTTTTGAAAAAACAGGCTGTACCTGACCCTCAACAATCAAGCCCTTAAGACTAAC
>JAVLCL010000112.1:0-8656 GCA_031580825.1 Halothece sp. Uz-M2-17 | reverse complement strand
ATTCGGGGATTTCGGGAAGCGGTTGCGGAAGGACGTTTCCTTTTTCCTCATACTGGCTTTGCAGCGTGGCGAGTTTTTCTTGTTGTTCGCTGAGGGTTTCTTGCAGTTTTTGCTGCTTCCAGGTTTGCTTGTCTTGTTGACGTTGATGGGAACGGAGGGTTTTGTCCGCGCGATCGCGCTCTTCTTTCAGTTTACCGAGTTTCTCTTGTAATTGGGCAATAACAGTGTCTGTTTCGGCAATTTTCGCTGCAATGTCTTGTTTTTGCTGTTCAACGGTTGCTTTTTGTTGGTTTGTCTCCACCACCCGCTGTTCATATTCCGTTAACCGTTGTTCGGAAGTGGAGATTTTTTCCTGTAAGCGGAGTTGTTCCGTTTCTAACTGCTGTTGTTGCTGTTTCGCTTCATTGAGGGCGGTTTCTGCTTGCTTTAAATCCGCTTCCTGCTGTTTAATGACTTGTTGAATTTCTTGCCATTGCGTGTTGCTGTGACTGGCTTCTAATTCCGCCAATTCCGCTTGCAGTTGCACTAACTCGGTTTCTTGTTGGGGGATACTATTGGCGAGGAGTTCTAAACGCCCTTGCAGTTGCATCAACTCATTTTCATTTTGACTCAGTTGTTTACTAACTTGCTGTTGCTGTTGGCTGAGACGTTCAATTTCCTGCTGGGTTTGTTTATACTGCCATTGTTGTTCTTGATGCTGTTGACGAGTTGCGTTGAGTTGTTCTGTCAGATGTTGGCTTTCAGTAGTGGCTTGTTCAATTTTGGGGTCACAAACCGCTAAAACTTTCTCAATTTCGGCTAAACGGGCTTTTAACTGTTGAATTTCATCAGATTCCGTTTCCGTTGCTGTGCCAAAATGAAGACTAGAACGGGTGCTGCGACTTCCCCCACTCATCGCGCCACTGCTTTCTAAGATTTCTCCCTCTAACGTCACGATGCGGGTTTTCCCCAGATGCGGACGGGCTTTTTCTAAAGTGGTAAAGACAGCGGTATTGCCAAAAACATAGGCAAAAATGACCTGATAACGGGGTTCACACTCGATTAAGTTTGCTGCATAATCCACAAAACCATTCGCATAACGTAACGCAGCAGTCATGTTTTGACGCGGGGGTTGAATTTTATTTAACGGGAGAAAAGTTGCTCGCCCACCGCGTTTTTCTTTCAGGAGTTCAATGGCTTTTGCACCCACTTGGTCATTTTCAACCACAATTTGTGCCAGTCTTCCCCCGGCTGCGGTTTCTAACGCCAGTTGATAGCGGGGTTCCACTTGTCCCAGTTGAGCAACTAATCCACAGACTCCGGTTAGGTTTGCTTGTAAAATAATTTGGGTGGCATAGGTTCCTTGCGCTTTTTCTTCTGCTTCTTTAGTCGCTTCCAGTTTATCTAACTTGCGTTGTTTATCTCGTTGTTCTTGTAAGAGACGAGTTTGGGTGGCTTGTTGCAGTTTCTTTTCTTCTTCGGCGTGACTGAGTTGTTGGGCGAGAGTTTGAACCTGTGCTTGCAGTTGGTTAACGGTTTGTTCTAACTGTTGAAGCGTCTGCTGTTTGGTTTCCAGTTCAGGGGTGAGGGAAGCAAGAGTAGTTTGTTGTTCTTCAATTTTCTGCTGGAGTTGGGTTTCTCGTTCTTGCAGTTGCGCTTGTTCTGTGCGCTGTGGGTTGAGACTATTTTGCAGTTGATTAATTTGTTGACTGAGTTGCGTTTGTTGTTGAATCCATTCTTCGGAGGCTGACGCGATCGCGTTGGCTTGTTCTCGACTTTCTGCTAATTTAGTTTCAGCGGTTTGTTGGGCTTGCTGTAACTCTTGAAGCTGTTTCTCACTCAGGTCTGCTAATTCTCGTTGTAACGTTTGTAAACGAGTCTGCTGTTCTTGCAGTTGCGTGCGCGTCTGTTCCTGTGCGGTTGCGGTTTCTTCCAGCGTTTGATTTAACTCTGCTTCCCGTTGTTGCAGTTGTTCTTGTTGGGCTTTTTGAGTTGCCAGTTTTGAGGTGGCTTCTAACTGTTCATCTTCTCCCAAGGCTTTCACTTGCGCGTTCAAATCATCCAGCGTTTGACTGGCTTCTTGAATTTGGGTTTCCGTGGTTTGAATCGTCTGCTGGAGTTGGGTTAAGGTTTGCTCATTCCCTGTCATTTCCCCCTGTAAGGTATCAATTTGCTGTTTTAGGGCTTTCCACTCCAAAACCGCTTCCCATTGTTGTTTCTCTTGAATTTCCGCCTTCAGTTGACGGTATTTCTCCGCTTTGTTGCGTTCACTGGCAGCGCGATCGCGTGTTTTAATTAATTCTTGTTGGAGGATACCACATCGTTCCTCTTTCTCTTTGACAGTTTCTAAGGTTTCTTTGGCTTTGGCAATTTTTCGATCGAACTCCGCCACTCCCGCCAACTCATCAATAATTTCTCGTCGTTCGCGTCCATTCATGCTAATAATCCGAGTGACATCCCCTTGTAACACCACGTTATAGCCTTCAGGATAAATTCTCAGTTCCCGCAGTTGTTCATGGAGTTGGCTTTGGGTACAAGTTTCATCATTAATGTAGAAGGTTGACGCATAACTTCCCTCCTTCGTCACCCGCAAGCGACGCGCCACCGACCATTCTGTCTCATCATCCAATTCAAATGTGACCTTAACCGTTGTCTCTGCCCGTCCTTTGCCGTTACTGTTGTTATGATTGACGAGATCAGGGAGTCGATCGGCACGCATTCCCCGCGAACTGGCTAAACCCAACGCAAACAGCAGCGCATCGAGAATGTTAGATTTTCCCGACCCATTGGGGCCCGAAACCACTGTAAACCCAGGTAACAGGGGAATTTGTGTCGTCTGACCAAACGACTTGAACCGCGATAACTCTAGACGTTTTACATGAACCATAACCCATATTTTAACGGGAATTGGAGCGCGATCGTTCACTCTTACAGTAGTTTATAGGTTAGCAGAGACAAATGTGAATGTGTCTTTTAATTGTCATACTTAACCTAATCTATGTGGACATTTGTTACATAGACAAACAGAGTTATTAACAGTGTATTGAATTATTCAAGGGACACTATTTGCTGTATCTTATTCAGGGTTGCTGACCCCACACCACACTTTATTTCCTTTAAAAATCTTAAATCTTCTAAACTCTTTATTGCTTCATTACTTCTTCTTTCTATAATTGCTTTTGCGGCTTTTTCAGGCATAATGTGGTGGCTTGTCAGTTTATTTTCTTTCAAGTAACTCAAGGCATTTTTTATTTCTATTTCAGAAGCAGAATTAATTTGTACTTTCAATAAAGTTCTATTCAATTCTCCTTTTTCAATACTAACTTGTCGATTAATATTTTCATCAACTATCATACACCAAACAAAATCCATGTTTGCCCTTTTAGCAGCTTCTAGAATATGTATATTTTCCACTGCTTCATATTGCTCTTCTTCTACTTCAAAAACAATTACAGGGAAATAATTTCTTTGTTTTTCCTTCAACTGTCTAGTTATTTGATCAACTACAGTTGGATGAACCTTCGATTTATACTTAGCTTGAACTAAATCACAAGAAAGACCAATAATATAACCTAATTTAAGAGACTCTTCATCAGCGGTGCTAAAAATACTCATAATATAACCTATTGAAAATTACTCATCTATAAAATTCTGTGTCAGGAAAACTTCATTTACTAATTGTTTATAAAGAATTGTAATATAAGAATTTGGCCAACAAATTACAGGAGAATACTTGAACTCTGCTAGCTTAGTTTGAGCATATATTTTCAAGCGTGTTTCATACTGCTTTCCGTTAAATCGCTTTATTTGGAGTTCATTTTGAACACAGTTTTCTAGAGTTATACTATGATTAGACGGACAATTACTAAATACAATTCCTAAGTTCCAAGGACTAGTAATGAAAGTTCTCTTATTAAGTCGCTTTTTTCTCACTTGTGGAATAACCTGATTGTAAATATCGGCTGAATGACGCAATGTTTTTCTGCTGTAATCACAAGGAAGAAGCACTAGATCGCAAGCCATCAAACTTCCTCCACTTAGTACATTCAGAGTTGGTGGAGTATCTGTAAAAATATAATCAAAAGATGTATTAATATACTGAATAAATTTTTGAATTAATTTTATCTTATCAGGTCTAGTACCATATAACTGGTTAGAGTCATTTTGTAAAATATCATCTAAATCATCGCTAGGAATTGGAAGAACAGAAAATTGGATATTTGAATTTGAATTTGAATGTGATGTTGTACTAAATTCTTTTTGTATAACCTGTTCCTTAATGGAATCTAAAATTTCTGCTCCTGAACGTTGTAGTTTAATTAACTTCAAGCACTCTTGAAAGTTCCCTTTGTACTGATTAGGGTTAATATTTAATCCATGTGAGAGATCATTTTGAGGATCTAGATCAATCATAAGGACTTTTTTATTATTTAAAGCTAATGTTGCTCCAATATTAAGAGTATTGGTTGTTTTTCCTACACCTCCCTTACGGTTCCAAATAGCTACAGTTATACCCTTTGGAGGTTGATTAATACAATAAGCCAACTGATCCAATAACTGAGGTAAGTTTTCCTCTGTTACTTTCTGAATTAGAGTCAGGGGAAAAATTACTCCATCTACTCGTCGCCACAACTGGAAGAAATCACCATTAAATACCCAACCATAATGAGCTAAACGATTGCGGTCAATTTTTTCATTACTAACATCTAAATACTGTTTAATACCATTATCATTGTTCGACTCTTTAAGATAACCAACAGCAGAACGATATAAGGGATGATTTTGACAAGTTTCTATAAAGTTATTTGGGTCAGCTTGAGCTAACTCTGGAACACGCTTTTTTAATTCTACCGTTAAAACTGGAGGCTGATTCAACTCTTTGTAAATTAAACGATCTGGGGTCAAGCCAGCCCCATTACCTAAACTGATAACCTTCACCTGCTCTAAAGATAAGCCTAATCCTTCTAAAAAGATAGCCTGCACTAGATTTAGGTCAAGGGTCTGTTGACTAGAGGTTTGAGGAAGTTGTGTCCACTTCTCAATAATATTCTGGTATGCTTCGGAAGTCACGGATATTCTTTGATAAAAGTCTTATTCATATTCTAGTATGAAATACTTAAGAAAGTGTAATCAATTTTCGACAGAGAATTGCGTGATCGCTGTGTTTGGGAAGGGGAGGGAAGCGCGATCGCTGTTTGTGTGGAAGGGACAGAAGCGCGATCGCTGTTGAGGAAGGAAACAAGAGGAGAGCACGATATGATCAAGAAAAACAAGAGATATTTTTTATGGAAGCGAGAACATGACTAATTTATTAACACAAGCCTTTAATGAAGCTCAAAATTTACCAGAACATCTTCAAGATGAACTAGCTAAACAAATGATGGAAGATATTGAAAGTGAGCTTCAATGGCAAAAGACGTTATCTCAACCTCAAAGTTCTTCTCTAGATGAATTAGCCCGTCAAGCCTTAAATGATTCTTTCGAGGGGAAAACTAAGGAGATGGGCTTTGATGAAATATGAATTCCGAACTAACTAATGATTTCGTCCAACGTTTTGCTCAATTGCCAGAGAGAGTCAAAAAGACGGCACGGAAGAATTATAAACTCTGGAAAGAAAATCCAACACATCCTAGTTTAGAATTTAAAAAACTCAACACTCAAGAACCTTTGTATTCGATCAGAGTTGGAATTGGTTGGCGTGCGGTAGGAGTGCTGAAAACATCAGATACAATTGTTTGGTTTTGGATTGGCTCACATAGCGAATATGATAAATTGCTGAAAAACTTATAAGGATGGAGTTTATTAAAACCTAGTACTTAAATAGTAACTAATGTGAAGTGAATGGAGGCGATCGGTGTTTGTTGGAAAGGGGAGGAGAGCGCGAGATTTAGAGATAGGATAAGCAACAGATAACACAATGTATTTTAATGACAATAATGCCAACGGAGTCACAAATGCTAAAATGCGTAGCACTTTGTCAAGTCTTGTCCAACTGCTACCGACCAATTCAATTATTTCGTTATGATCAAGAAAGAAGAGAGATATTTTTGATTGCTGGCGAACAAGGAACTATCGAACTTACGATTTTTGAAACAGGACAATGGAGGTACGATGTCGCAGAAACCTAACTTCGCTCAAATGAGCCTTTCTGAATTAAGGTCTTATGTCTTGGCTAATAGAAATGATCAGGAGGCTTGGAAAGAATTTACCAGTCGTCCCCGTCCAAATGCCATTTATTTTGATGGTAATCTTCCTCTATCTGAAGAGAAGAAAAAATTACAGGAACTCATAGAAAATTCAGACAAAACGAATTAGTTGAAAGCGCGATCGCTGTTTGGAGAATGAGAGGAAGGCGCGATCGCTGTTTGAGAAAGGGGAGGAAGGCGCGATTGTGTTTAGTCTTGATTAACAGATGCTGAGGGTTTAAAGTCAATTGTTAACCCAACCGCTTTGAGAAGAGAAGTAAGTGTCATTAGATTAGGACTTTCTTCTGTACTAACGAGACGCTTTAATTCCTCTCTAGAAATATTCGCTTCTTTGGCAAAGTCTAAAGTTCCTTCTCTAGCTTCAATAACATTATTTAGAGCCAAGAAAAAAGCATCCATATTTCCATCCTCTAAAGTTTCATCAAGAGCAGCTTTGAGATATTGTGATGAATACTCTGGATTACTTAGTCTCACTAGCAAATCGTTTCTGTAACTTTTTACGGGCATTAGATTACTCTCCTCGGCTTTCTTTTTTGTAAGCATTCCAAAGCTCTTTCGCAAGTCTAATATCTTTATTTTGACTCTTTTTCGAGCCACCTGTAAGCAAAAGGATTACTCATCTCCCTCTAATGCCATAATAAACTCGGTAGCCTGCACCAAAAGAAAATCTTAATTCATAAATTCCCCCACCTAAGTTTTTAGTATCGCCAAAATTTCCCAAGCTAATGCGGTTAAAACGAGCATCAATTCGAGCTTGAAATTGAGAGTCTAAGGTTTCAAACCATTCATCAAAAAGACAAACCCCCTTCTGGGTAACATACTTTTCAATTTCCCATAATCGCTCTTGATTCACAATTTTACTAAATCAATTCAGAAGACTCATTAGCTTACTGATGTTACCTTGAAATAGTGTGTAATCAAACTATTTTACGCTGTGATCGCTGTTTTTAGAAGGAGAGGGAAGCGCGATCGCGTGTTTTAATCAAGTCTTGTTGGAGAAGGCTACTAAAAATGATGCCAATAAGCACACATATCTGTTAAACTCAAGGTTGTGAAGCTTTTCAACTGGAACTCTCAAAAAAATCAGCAACTGATAGGAGACCGTCAGATATCTTTTGAAGATATTTTATTTAACATACAAAAGGGACGATTGCTGGACGATATTGAACACCCAAACCGAGTCAAATATCCAAATCAACGGATATTTGTTGTAGAGGTTGATGAATATGCCTATTTAGTCCCATACGTAGAAAATGATGATGAAATCTTTTTAAAAACGGTGATTCCCAGTAGAAAAGCAACCAAACAATACCTTGGAGGCAATTCATGAGTCAAATGAAACTAAATGCGGAAGAAAAAGAGATTCTGCGTGATTTTGAAGCAGGAGAGTTTAAGTCTATTGTCACGGCACAGCGAAAAAAAGAACTTGCGAAAGCTGCGGAAGAGACCTTCAAAAAAGATAAACGCATCAATATTCGCATCTCCTCACGTGATCTAGAAGCACTACAAAGGCGTGCATTAGAGGAAGGTATCCCCTATCAAACACTTGTATCGAGCATCCTTCATAAGTACGTATCTGGTAGCTTATATGATGCTACAGCTAACAAATCGCTTAACCCAGATTAACTTGAAAATCTAGACAAAACTAATTAGTTAAAAGCGCATAAGTCCGAGATTGATCTGTAGAGCCTCGCTGTCTTTACATCTTCAAGATGAACTCGCTCAACAAATGATTGAAGATATTGAAAGCGAGCTTCAATGGCAAAAGACGTTATCTCAACCTCAAAGTTCATCTCTAGATGAAATGGGCTTTGATGAACTATGAAGTCTGAACTAACTATTTCGTCCAACGTTTTGCTCAATTGCCAGATAGAATTAAACAGACGGCACGGAAGAATTACAAACTATGGAAGGATAACCCAACACATCCCAGTTGAGAATTTAAAAAGCTCAACACTCAAGAGCCTTTGTATTCTATCAGAGTCAGAATCGGTTGGCGGGCTGTCGGAGTGCTAAAAACATCAGATACAATCGTTTGGTTTTGGATTGGCTCACAAGCGCGAATATGATAAATTGCTGAAAAATTTATAAGCATGAAGTTTGTCAAAGCCTAGCACTTAAGTAATAACTAATGTGAAGTAAATGGAGGCAATCGCGGTTTGTGAAGAGTAGAGAGAGCGCGATCGTACCTTTGTAAAATTAATATAGGGTTCTAGCACACTGGAATGAGACAATGTCAGAGTTATTAGAATCAGTAATTAATTGAGCAAGTGAAACAACTCCCACCAATTGAGCAAGTGAAACAACTCCCACCCTTAACCGACAAGCGAAGGGAAATTTAAGACCAATGCTATGAAACTACAAAGAAAAAAAACAAACCCCCCTCTCCTAAAAAAGAGAGGGGGGTAAGAAAAGAAATGAACCTGGCACCGAGCTATTTTCCCAGACAGTCACCCGTCAAGTATCTTCGC
>JAVLCL010000111.1:0-8755 GCA_031580825.1 Halothece sp. Uz-M2-17 | reverse complement strand
GCAAATTGACTTTTGCCTAGCTAAACCGATAATTAGACTTTTTCAGCAAGCCCTACTTATACCGTTTTGTGCAAAAGGAACCACTAGCGTGAGTAGGTAGAAACAATCGATGATTTGAGGTGAGCAAGGATGGTATCGGTTTGATGAGGAGCCACCCTTATCGCAAGAGTGGAACAAGCCCAAGCGTTGACGCAGGAGGAAAAGGCTGAAATTACTCCCAAGTATTGAATTTTGCTAACCAATGCTCCATCAAGGTTCTAATATTTTCGCGACGTGTTTCAAAAGTGGCAGCTAACCAAATCAATCCCATACCAACGAATAAGCCAATGATCCACTTAGAAAAAGGATATTGAAAGATTAAAAAGCCCAATTGATAAGTGGCATTGAGTAAGAAAGTAATTGTTCCCATATACAAAAAGGCTCGCACTTTCATGGCTAATCCCATCAAGGTAATAATTAAGGTAATTCCTCCTGCGATTAATCCTGTTTCCAAGTCGCTTAAAAATGCCACTAAACAAATCATTCCCGCCCCAATAGTACGCCAGAAATGACGGAGAGAGCGATTATTTTGATGCCGAAACATCGGATCAAATTGGGCAACGTAGAGAAGACTACCGCCAAAAGCAATTGCATACCCAAGGGGGGTAACTATTCCAAATTCCCATCCTAACCTGATACTGAAAAGAAGGAGAATAATAATCGTTAAATAACTATAACGGATTTGTTTTTTTAATAGAGTGGGTAATAGATAAAAAGCACCGACAAATAGATAATTCAGGACATTTTGATTCAGAGGATTTGCCAAGATGACACTGATCGGGAGAAGGAGAGAAATATTTTGCCAAGGACGGTTTAACCATCCCCAATTAGACCAAGGGAGAACATATAAGAAATATGCGATCGCGCTAATAATTGCTCCCTTCCAAGTGACAAAAGATTCTTTCAAGAATGGGACTAAGGGAATATTAACCCAATACAAATACATTCCAGCGCCCAAGATAAAGGCTGCATAAATCCAAATTTCTTGCCAAAGCCTTGAAGAAACATTACGTCCTTGTTTAATCGCATATTGAACTAATAAAATTCCGGTTCCCAATCCCAGCATATTGTCAGGCGAAACTAAGCTGGCTGGGAGAAGGGCTAGACTACTAATTAGCCAATGGGAGTCAGTAAAACGATTTAATTCTTGGGTACTAAAATTGAGATAGGTTTTTAAGGGCTTAAAGAGTAAACGATAGCTATAAATAATCGTTATTCCTAAAGCTGAGATTAAAATTAAACGATTGCCAATTGCCCCCTCATAGAAGACAGAAAATTGATAAAACAGGGTTTCATAAGCAGAAACAGAAATACCAACCAAAGCGAGATAAGATAAAGGCTTCAACTGCTTCCGTTGTCGTCCAATTCCTAGTAAAATAATGGCTAATAAAAGGGTGAGTAAGCCGGTGCCACGACTAAAAGTTTCCCAACGTAGTGCGGTTCCAAATCCACCATATAATAATGGAATTAAATGCCAATGACAAGAAAGTGAAATATTTTTGGTTTTTTGTCGCCAATTGCCAAGTTGCTGAAAAATAATTCCTAAGACTAAATTGACAATAGCAAGATTAATTAAATCAGCATCAATTAAACCAACAATTTCTGCGAGGATAATCTCTAAATTCCACGCTAACGCATAAAGAGCAACAACAGAATAGGAGGCAAAATAACGAAGCGTGATCGCGCTAAAAACAATTCCTTCCGCGATTAAAATACGACTAGAGAAAGCAGCTAAATTAGAATACACCTGAAAAGAATGCCAGGTCAAAAATAAGAGTAAAACGCCTGCTAACAGTATTCCCCAATAATCAACTGCTTTCGTATATATTTTTTGCCAAGTTGTTTCTTGATGTTGAAAAAAATAATAAAAGCTCCAAAGAAACCCAAGGATGATTCCTCCACTAATGAGCCAACTACTAACTGGCAAAGAGATTAATTGTAAAATAACGCCTGCTAACCCGAGATAAAAACCAACCGTAATTAGAGCAGATGGTGTATTCTTGAGATATAATGTATTAACGCTCATCACTCCCCCAGCAATTGTGAAACTCACTAAAAGAGGAATAACTATTCCCAAGATCAGCGTTATCTTAATCATTAAAAGTTGAGCAATTAGTAAATTTGCACTGCTAAATTTGGCAAGTTGTTGCTTATTTTTACTTTGAGTAGCAAGGAGAGTTAAAGTAATAGGAGTAACGAGCCAAACCAGAACCAGTGATGAAGAATTCCACCAAAAGAAAGCATAACTTAATCCGGCTAATCCCCAACCAAAATACCAAGCACTTTCCCTAAAAATTAGAAATTGATTTCGCTTTTGAGTGATCAACATTAATCCCCACTCGATTACCATCAAGGCAATCATAAGTTCTCCCCAAATTAATAAAGACAGTTGAGGGAATAACCAATTTAAACCACTTGCAAGTGTTGCTAATGCTGTAAAGTGAGTGAAGTTAACTAAATTTTTCAGGGTTAAAAAATTGGGAGAGGGTAAAAGGGACTTGCGTCTTTGAGTCATCACACCCAAACTAATACTTGTGTTGAAGAGTGTAATCGTTTGTAAACTTGGATCAATTAGGCTAATCGTTACTAAAAATAATGCACCTATTAGCGCGATCGCGTCACCAAGAAACCCTAACTCCTCTTTTTCCTGCTGATGTAACCAATCACTAAAAGCAATAATCACAATAATATAAGGAAATAAAAAGAGACTAAAGAGGGAATAAAAGGGTTGATCAAATAAGCGATTGATTCCAGCTAGCAACTGGGTTTGGAAACTGTAAGGAATTAGAAACCAGACCGAACTAATAGAAAATAATCCTAGACCTAAAATGGCAAGAAAATAAACTTTTTGCCAATGTCGAAGGAGACGTTTCCAGAAAATTACTAATCCGATCCCTCCGATTCCTAAACTCAACTGAGAGAAAGGAATACCAGCAACAAATAAGGCTCGACCGAAAATGACTCCCCAAGTATAAATAATTAAAGGAAAAGAAAACTGAAATTCGAGTGGAGCATAAATCAATACTCCCATCACAATGGCAATACTACAATAAATCAGTACTAGAGGAGATAAACTCCAAGCTAAATGGATGTAATTTAAAGCAAAGTACGCCGTTAATAGCAATGGGAATTGTTGAAAATAAGAGTTGAGTTTAAAACCAATCAAGGTTAACCCAATTGCCATAAAAAAGCTAACAAAAAAGTTCAAGTTGAATTCATTGAGTGCCCAAAAATTAAGCGGTAATAACAAATAAGGAATCAGCCGTAATGTTCTTGCTGTGAGCGGTAAATTCCCCTGACGGCTAACCCAAATACTTATACCCCAAAAAACAAGTGTATAAGCGAATAAAACACTATATTGCCCTAGTGGCGAAAAGTTTTCCCATTGACTCCCTACCAAAACTCCCGAAGAGGCGATGACCATAAAAACGCCTAAAAAGAGTAACCATTGCACACTGAATTCTGCTTGTAAAGAGTGCCAAAGTTGTTGTAAGGGATTGGGAGGAGAAAGAGGTTTGGGAGAAGGAGAGGGTTGAGGAGAAACAGAAAGGACTTCAGGGAGTTGACAAGTTAACGACTTTGTAGCAAGTTTTTTGACAGTTATATCATCAATTAAGTCTCGTTCTAATAAAATTTCTAAGCCAGATAAAAAGTCGGGAGAATCAATTTTCCCCCGAATAGTAAGGGTGATTTTAGTGTTAGATAATAATCCTAATTGGAACCAGTCTTGTAAACCCGCAATGAGTTGGGAATGTCGTCGAGGGGAACTAATTTTAAGGCTAAAATCGTTTTCATCGGAAGGGGACACAAGATAACCTCCTGCTTTTTTGAGTGAGCCGGAATCAGTCCATACCAATTTGAGCTAGTTCTGGATTTAACATGAATCTTGATCTGAAATTCAAAATTGATGAAGACTCATAATAACTGACTCTCACTGCTTTTTTCTCATCCTACGCTGAATTATTAACTTTTTCTTGGTGAATTTAATTGCGTCTTGTTACTTTATAAGTATGATTTGCTCTCATCTGGTGCTAGCTCCAGATAGGAGAGAGTTGCGTCCTCACTTTCCTGATTTGACAGCGCGATCGATGCGATGCTTTTCTCAATCGCACTCTACTCGATCTCTTGATGGGACAAACGATAATCTTTCATGACTATTGAGCATGAATAGCCAAAACGCTTTCATATCAGTTTTTCTGCTTACTGGATAATTGATCGCGCACTTCTACTATTGTTTTTCCTTTTAGCTGAATCTGGTCTGAATCTCATCTGGAAGCTGAAAGCGACCCTCGGGGTCAGGATTAAAATCGACAACATCAACCACTGCCTCCAGATTGATACTACCGTAAACTCGTGAGGCAATGCCCGCCACTGACATTCCTCATGAAGGAAGTCAAAGATTCATTAAGAACTTCTCGAACATCAACGTTGGTTTTTGGACCTCTGCGCTGGGGCTTAGGAATCAACAGTTCCACAATTTCCCATTCTGGATCAGTTAAGTCAGTAGGATAGGAGCGACGTTTCGTCATGTTTGTACCCGAATCGTTGCATCTATTTCAAGTTTGACTTTGCTGAAACGCGATGTTCCCTTCCGGAACCAGCGAAGCCATCGCACTTATTTTTTATATTTTCTTTAGGAATAGTCTCTAATGGGGGATGTAGATCGAGATACTAGAGTTTCAGAAACAGGCTTGCTCTCCTACCAAGGAAGCCGGCTACCATCCCAGTTGAAAAATTGCCCGCTATCCCTTACTTCTAGGTTTTGGATGATACCGAGTAATTGGGCTACCGTTCGCTCGGCGGGAAACAATTGTTCGGCAGGGACGTGGCGCTGAAAGGGTTGGGAAAGGCGCGTGTCAGTGGTTCCAGGATGTAAAGTGACGACAATAGTTTGCGGGCTTTTTCGTTCATACTCAATGGAGACAGTCCGCATCAGCATGTTGAGGGCTGCTTTCGAGGCGCGATAGCCGTACCAGCCACCCAAATAGTTATCGCCAATACTGCCGATTTTGGCGGAGATGCTAGCAAAAACGCTGCGATCGTCGTGGCGAAATAGAGGCAATAGGTGTTTCGCTAATAAAACGCCGCCAATGCTGTTGACTTGAAAGTAGCGTAACAATGATTCCGATTCCACCTGCCGCAAGCCTTTTTCAGGGCGAATTTCCCCCTCGTGAAGAAACCCGATACAGTTAATCGTAAGGTGGAGTTTGTCGATTGCCGAGTGCATTTTTGCAGCCACATCAGCGATTTGCCCTTCTTCGGTCACATCCATCGGAAGGCAGATCAGGCGGTTGGGGTAGTCCTTCGCAATCCCGATTAGTTCCTCCGCAGACTCCCAACAGCGGTAGGTCGCGTAAATTTGGGCAAGATTGCCATCTTGGAGGAGTTGTTTGACAAATTCCAATCCAATTCCCCCGCTTGCGCCAGCAACGAGAGCATTGGCATGATTGATATTGCCGACAAAGGACATGTTAAAGTGTTTCTCCTTTTTCCTTTTAACTCAATTTGATTCGTGGGGAAAATTGCCTTCAGAATCTAATTCCAGCATAATCAATTGCAGTATGCTTGCATTAAAAACTCCCCCTTTCCCGAGCAGGAAGGGGGTTGCAGTATTAGGAGGTGCTATCCACTAGGACTGTCCGCTGGAACCTGCTATGGCTTGTTGGGACTGACTACCTAAGTTGATTTTTATTTGTTGGTTCCTGGCTTGTTCCACTTTCGATAAATACTCTCAATATGTCCCAGTCCGTTTCAGAGATAGTAAATTAAGAAGAAAGTGAACGAATGAAACGTTCAACCTGTTTCCCTGAAGTAACTATGAAAGTAGCTGATTTACCGACATTGGTCATTGAAGAACTTTGTCAAAGTGAATACTGGCGGATCGATATTGACCCCGGATTAGATGCTAAACATGAGTTTTTCCTGCGTTGGGAGTATCTGCTCCCTAATTCGCAGACTATGAATCATGAGGAAGGGGAAATGGCAGAATTGATCAACTTTGACGGATATGATTTACTCTTACCCATTGGACAAGCACACCACTCCCATATTCATTTACTGCGGTTGCATCCCAGCACTGATAACAATCGGATAACATTGTTTTTGTTCGACACTTACCACAGCAGTTGGTTTACCCAGCTTCGCGATGCCCGTTATGGATTTTTAGCGGTTGCTGAACGCTACCCAAACCACGAATGTGATTTTTACATTGCATCTTATTATCATTTCTCCTACCTCGTAGGAAGTGAATATGAAATGGCGAAGCAAATTATGCAACAACGATTAAGCGGCTAAAGATTCAACCCTCAGAGTAAACGGGTCAAAATTTCCGAACTTAACTCTCCAGCGCGATCGCGTTAGTTTGAACTATAAATACTTGCTTTAATTTGTCAAGGTTATTTTAAATTACATCAAAGTTTTCTTGTCGCCTTTTCAACTGGGATCACGATCTACTAATGATAAATATCTAAACAATAGAATGTGTATCTATATAACGTTGCCACAAGTTAGTGATCACAGCATAATGTTAATTCAAATAAATAATTAAGATAATTGATACAATACACAATTCTTTTTATCGGTCATTCGCGTAGAAACGCTATACGTTCTCACAACTCGGTGTTAATTTAAGTAGCAACTGCCAAAACAAGTTCCAAAGCTCATGACGGATACACGATATACAACCGTTACCTTTTCTCCTATCCAAGGCTTTATTGAGAAGTCGCGGAAGTTGCGAGATTTATACGGCGGTTCTTTTATTTTGTCTTATTTGGCTCGTACATTGTGCGATCGCGCTCAGGCTCAAAATCAGCCAGTAATCTCTCCAGCCATCATTAATGTTGTCCAGGGAACGCCAAACCAAATCATTATCCAAGGGGATTTTTCGGAAGCAGAAGCACGGGGGACGTTTGATGAAGCCTGGAAGACAATCGTCGTCACTTGTCGGGAATGGTTAGAAAGTAATCTTTCCCCTCCTGCTGGTGAAAAGTATCGATGGCGACAAAGCTGGGAAGCCTGGGCAAATCACGCTTGGAAGTTTTTCTGGGCGCAAGGCAACAGCATGGGAGAAGCTCGTCGCGCCTTAAATGAGGCAAAACGGTCTCGGGGGTGGACGGAAATTAACTGGATGGGCGAGAGTTCTACACTTTCTGGCATGGACGCGATCGCGCTGCTGTGACAGACGTTCATCCCTTGTCCTCTCTTCAGTCTGAGCGAATATATGTCGGGGTGGGGTTGACCAACAATCCGCTATCTCTTGCTTATCTTGTCAGGATTGCGCTAGGTTACGCTAACTGAAGTCTTCTCTGGAAAAACTCCGATCAGCTTGAGAAGGCGGAGAAATCCTTTCTCACCGCTGACAACGAATTGCTATATTAAATATTAAGTATTTCTGTAATATCACTGATTTATCGGCGTAAGGCAAAACCTTGTTGTTCATCTGAACCCCATTAATCATTAATGTCTAAATCTCACTCCTCTTTTCCTCAGTGGCGATTAAAACCGAGCGATTTCAGCAGCAACGGCTCTGAGTTTGAGTCAATTCAGATTCTCCTGGGTAAATTTATCGCAGACCATCATACTGCCTCCCCCTGGGAAGAATGTAGCCTCCTCACGGAGAATTCTACCTTTGAATGGGGAAAAGGTTATCCTCTGGAAAAAGTGGTTAATGCTCAAGGGGATTTAGAAACGCTGTTGGCAAACCCGCAGTTGTTCCGCAATGCCGTAGCCATTATTGAGCCTTGGGATCACGTAGGCTATAACCCTTTAGGAGAGCATGTCCGAGCTTCGGTGAATGTGGCTTACCTCCTGCAGAAAATTGCCGATTGCGAGTCCGTTCTCTTTCCGGTTTGGTCTTCAGGCACACTGGATTTAGAGCGGTTAATGCCTGCTATTAGTAGCGGATTAGCCATTATTGTGGAAGGGGGCGATTCCTCGGCGCGCGATCCAGCCAGCTTTGCCGAATCGAATATTTCTCACGAAGAGATGATTCGCCTCACCGAAGCCATTCTCCTGTCTCGGAGTCCCACCAGCGCTCCCGCTTTGTTTATCTGTTTAGGACATCAACTGGCAGCCCATGCTCATATCACCTTGATTAAACGGGCTGTTCGAGAAGTGCTCGCTTTGGAAAATTTAGAGCGCGATCGCGGTGGAAAATTCTTAAAACTCCTGAAGCAGGTCTGTCAAGAAATTCAAGCAATGGGAGAATCCTTACCCATTCAAAAACGCGATGGTCGCATCGTTGCTCAAGGCTGGGATGACTGGGAATTTGCGGTTACGGAAAATGAAGCGAAGGAATTTGGGGCTCGCCACTTACTCCCTTATGAATCCCCAGACTCGGAAGAAACCTCAGGGATTCCAGATAATTTAATTTGGGCGCACGAAGTCACCGCCGACATTCATGAAGGGGTAATTGATACCTCAATGGCTTACCAAAAGAATCTCAATATTGCCATGTTTCATGCCGATGAAGTGAATGAAGAAGCCATTTTATTCGCAAACTGGGCCTATCGCCTGCTCCATGAGGCGTTGATTCCTTGTCGCCATATTGTGGCTAAAAGCTCCCTTTCCTGGTTGATTAAACTCCCCGACGCGATTGAAATTTTATGCTCAACGGAAGCAGATGGCGAGCTCGTGACCGAATGTTCAGCCACTTGCATTAACTATCTCGATTTTGAAAGCCGACAGATTCGGCGCTCATTTACCTGTCAGTTTCACC
>JAVLCL010000110.1:0-8755 GCA_031580825.1 Halothece sp. Uz-M2-17 | reverse complement strand
CTTCCTAAACGGAAGGCGCCTGCTTTGACCGTTGGTCAATTCACGGACTTTCTCGGCTACTATGGAAAAGTTTTTGGGAAAGCAGTAGTAGCCGTCAACCCTGCTTTCACTAGCCAAGATTGCCACAACTGTGGACATAGAAGCAAGAAGTCTTTAAGCACTAGAACCCACAAGTGTCCTAATTGCGGGATTGAGCTTTGTCGAGATACTAACGCAGCATTGAACATCCTAAAGAAAGGGATGGAAGCGTTAGGAATGGAATGGTCAAACAGTACCCAAGGGCATTGGGAAACTGCCTCGAAAGAGGAAAAGACTGAGGAGACTTCCGCCTCTGCTGATGAAGGGAAACCAGAATTAGTAAGTGGTGTCGATAAACCAGTAACTACCTTTGGGTAGGAATCACCGTCTTTCTAGGGCGGTGAGTATGTCAATGGAACTCGTTTTGGCAAGTGGCTAACATTCGCTCATCGTTAGGACTAATTTCTTCTAAAGGATGATAGCCTTTGAGGGTAACCGGTGCTTGGGCTTGTTCATTGCGACTGGCAAGGGGAGAAACTGCTTCTAGCGCGATCGCGTAGGGATATTGGGTATTCTCATAGGGATGATCGACAGTCATCGCTAATTCATTAGCTTGGATTGTCCCTTGAAAGCAGCTAAATTCTGAGTGAGGCATATATAACGCGCCTACCAGTTTTCCATCTTTCACTTCAAAAACAATGTATTCTTGACCAATTTGATCCGGCTGTCGAGATTGTCCATAAAGGTAAGTTCCGTTAGGAAGTGTACTCATCCGATTACTCTCTTTTCTTTCCTTCTCTTCTTGTGCGGAGAGAGAACCAATTGGAACTGTTGCTAAAACCAACATCAGCAAGACTGCAATTAACATTTGCGCTGATTGTAACCATTGTGATAAAGAGGCGATATTCATCAATAATTTCTTCCGAATTGATTTTGGTTCCAAAACAATATAGTTTTAATGGAGTTTGTTACTTCAATGCAAGGTGTTTTAGTTATTATTACTACTATTATCGCAAATAAAAACTCTGAGTGCTGTCATTCATAAGTATGAATACCAGCAGTCATGAAAGTGACTCAGATAAAATTTACAATTTGTTTCAAAAATTATCATTACAGCGACTTGACAAGAGTCCTCACGTTTCTTCTACAAAATTTCTCGGATATAAGGCTACTTGAAACGGGAAAGGGACAAGGTGAGGGGGAGAACAAATAATAAATAACAAAAATTTAGAATGTATTTCGTGAGAGTGAAAACTGCTATATATTAGTTTTTTGCAAAAATAGTAAGTCCGACTGAAGCCAGTAACCAATGATGATGGATCGAGGAAAACCCAACTTCTCTGCCCATTTTTTCCCGTTGAGAAAAACGATAGAGACGAATTTTCCCAGTTTCAAGACCGAGTTCGATTTGATCTTCTTCGCCTTCCCAAACAAAATCCACTAAATAATATTTTCCTTGGGGCTTGAGGGTACGATAGACTTCAGATAACACTTTTTTGGGGTCTGGATAATGCAAAAAACTGATGGTATTAAAAACAGCATCAAATTGAGCCGTTGCTGTGGGTAAATTAGCTGCATCCCCTTGAATATAAATCAGACGAGGGGCATAACGGCGAGATTTTTTTCTGGCTTGACGTAACATTTCAGGAGAGAAATCTAATCCCACCCCAGATAACTCGGGAAAAGACTTTGCGAGTCGTTGTAATAACCGTCCAGTACCACATCCTAAATCTAACACCCAAGATTTTTTGGGTAATTCAAGATAGTCTAATAATCTCAGATGCAAGGCTTGATAGAAAACAGAAGGGAAAACTAAGTCGTAAAACCGGGCCCAAAGATTAAAGAGTTGTGTTTTTTGTTCCCGTTCTTTTTCACTACTTTGTAAGCTCATTTTCTGAAGGGTGTTTTGGTTTTAATCCCAGTAAAAAGAGTGTCCAATATTGAATTAACTGCAACGTAAATAAAATTAGAAAGGCTGGATTATTGATCAGATAGCGTCGCCAAAGTCGTCTCGGTTCTGTTGCTAAACGATATAACCATTCTAATCCTAATTTCATTAACCAACGAGGGGCTTGGGCAGTTTGTTGACTGTGAAAGGCAAATGCAGCACCGACACCAATCATCACGCCCTGAATGTTTCCCACCTGTTGCGCCATCCAGGCTTCTTGTTTCGGACAACCTAAGGCGACAAAAACGATCGCGCTTCCTGAATCATTAATCTGTTTAATCTCCTCTTCTGTTTCCTCGGGGGAGAGAGGGCGAAAGGCGGGAGAATGAGACCCAGCAATTATCAGATTAGGATACCATTGCTGTAAGTTATCTTTTAGTTTTGTAAGGACATCAGGCGTTGAACCATAGAGATAAATCGGGATTTTTTCTTTTGCAGCGCGATCGCAGCAGGCTAACATCAAATCAGGACCATATACTCGTTGCTGTCGTTTTACACCTAATAACCGCAATCCCCAAACTAAAGGCATTCCATCCGGTGTTACTAACGCTGCATCATTGACAACCGTTTGATAGTGTTTTTGCCAGAAAGCGGTCATCACCACATGAACATTTGCTGGGATGACATAACAACTGCGTTTTTGTTTTGCCCACGCCACAATCCGGTCACAAGCATCAGTATAGCTGGTGGCATGGATCTGGCTTTTAATCACCTGTCGGCTACCCATTAGCTTAGATTTTCTGTTGTTTAAGGAGGACAGAATTGGTAACTACAATCACTGAGCTTAACGCCATAAAACCAGCAGCGATCGCGGGACTGAGTAAAATGTCATATTTCGGTAATAAAACCCCGGCTGCAAGAGGAATCGTAATCACGTTATATCCCAAAGCCCAGAAGAGATTTTGACGGATTTTATTGAGAGTGGCGAGACTTAAACGCACTGCGGTGATGACATCCCCCACGCGATCGCGCATGAGAACAATAGAAGCCGTTTCTAGAGCGACTTCTGTTCCCTGGGCGATGGCGATTCCCACATCCGCTTGGGCAAGGGCAGGCGCATCATTAATGCCATCACCCACCATTCCCACTTTATAGCCTTTTTCTTGTAGAGACTTGATCACTTGTGCTTTTTCTTCAGGATGGACTTCAGCAAAGACTTGATCGGAGGGAAGATTTAACTGTTGCGCGATCGCGCTGCCCACGCGCTGATTATCCCCCGTTAATAACATCACCTGAAAGCCCATTTTTTGCAGCTTGGAGACGGTTGCCACCGCATCAGGACGTAAACAATCCTTCAGGGCAATTAGTCCTGCCAGTGCGCCATTAATTGCCACATAGACCACTGTTTTTCCTGCTGCTTCTAATTGTTTAGCTTGTTGCGCGATAGTGCTGGGAATCTTAATGTCTTGACTGTGCAACCAGCTTGCATTCCCCACAGTGATTTGTTGTTCTTCAATAGTTGCCACTACACCTGATCCCGCTTTCGTTTCAGCATGAGTCGCCGGTAATAGAGAAATTCCTTTATCTTGGGCTGCATTGACAATTGCACTCGCTAAAGGATGATTCGTTCCCGCTTCTGCGGAGGCTGCAAACTGTAACAACGTTTGTTCTCCAATATCAGGCGTTGCAACAATAAAATAATCTGTGACTTTTGGGTTTCCTTCTGTTAAAGTTCCCGTTTTATCAAACACTAAGGTATCTAAACGATGGACATTCTCTAAAACATCACCTCCTTTTAACAATAAGCCTTGTTTCGCCCCAATACCCGTTCCCACTAAAATGGCAGTGGGAGTGGCTAAGCCTAACGCACAAGGACAAGCAATGACTAACACCGCAATCATGAGTTTGAGACTCAGTAACAAAGGACTGGTTTCAGCAGTAACTTCCATCCAGACGTTTGTTCCAAGGAAGTACCAAAAGAGAAAGGTTAATGCAGCAACGGTCATCACCCCATAAGCAAAGTACCCTGCAACCTGATCCGCTAATTTCTGGACAGGGGCTTTACGCATTTGGGCATTTTCTACCGAAGCGATAATCTTCGCTAAAGTTGTGTCTTTCCCCACTTGTGTAGCTTTTAGCGTCACTACACCCGTTAAATTAAGCGTTCCTGCTTTGACAAGATCTGCTTCTGTTTTGGCAACAGGAACCGATTCACCGGTTAACATTGACTCATCAATGGTCGTTTCTCCAGTCACAATTTTCCCATCAACAGGAATTTTTTCCCCTGGAAGCACTTGTAACCATTGACCTGCTTGCACCGTTGTCACCGGAACTTCCATACTTTTCTCATTTTCATTGGAGGTATTTTTGACTAAGCGAGCCGTTTGCGGTTTCAGAGAAATCAGTGCCGAAAGTGCAGCCCCTGCTTCTCCTCGCGCCCGTTGTTCTAAAGTGCGCCCAAGGAGAATAAACCCAAGCAACATAACTGGTTCATCAAAGAAACATTCCCAACCCAGTTGCGGGAAAAGCAGTGCAACACAACTCGCGATATAAGCACTCAGTGTTCCCAACCCAATTAAACTATTCATATTGGGAACACGATTCCATAACCCCTTCCCCCCATCAATAATAATTTCTCGTCCGGGGAATAAGAGAGCAAGGGTAGCAAGTCCCCAATGAAACCAAATATTGCTCAAAAAGGGAACATGGAAGCCTGTGAAGTGTTTCAGGTGTCCCAGACCCGATAAAATAATTAAAACCGCAGCGATCGCGAGTTTTTGAAAGTTTTCTCGATCCGCTTGTTGGCGTTTTTCTTCATAAGTCTCGGCTGTATTCTCCTCATCTGTATCGTGGCGTTGTGAGGGAAAGCCTTTCGCTGTTAGTTGTGCTGCGATCTCATCAGGGTTAACTTGTTCAGGTTCATATTGAACCACGGCGGTTGCGGTAACGAGGTTCACTTGTGCTGCAATGACCCCGTCTCGTTGTTCAATTTGACGTTCCACCGCACTCACACAGCCTGCACATTTCATCCCATTCACATCAAGGGTGACAGTTTCTGGGGTTTTATGTGAAAGCTGACGATTCGGTTTTGAAGAAACTTGCATAGGTGTTATTGATCAAGTAAGCAAATCAGTACCAACTTCCTATTTTGACAAACTCTGAATCAGATGAACATTAAAGATAAAGAAATAATCCCCGAGATTGGTGCTGGGTTCCCTCTCTGATCTTGTTATAGCACTAGGCAATAGGCAATAGGCAAGAGTAAGGTATAGGTGAGTTTCAACATTTTGGAATGTCCTAACCTGATTTTGTAGCGCTATATCCGTTAACTTCTCCCATGAGAAATAGTCTTTCCGTAATTACTTTTTGTTAAGGTAAAAGTTGAAAGTTGTAATATATGGAGATAAAAAATGAAGAAAATTATCTGCTGTTTAACTAAACCCTTACGTCTTGCTGCTGGCTTAGTCTTTCTGCTTTTAGGAACAATTCCCACCGTTTTAGTTCCTGGAATTGGTTTATTTCTTGGCTTGCCCTTTTTGTTAATTGGTGGTGCGTTAGTTTGCTGCTAAAAACTTAACTGATCTCGCTCTGAGAGAGAATGAAATTATCTTTCTCAGAGTTTTTTTTCATATCTAGAAAAAGAAACGCATCAGTAGAGAACCAACGGTCGTAAAGACCTGATTTAACCCACCGCCACCGCCATCACTTTCTCTGGGTTGACTGGCAATTTCCACCGCTTTCATAAACTGTTGAGAAGCTCGAATTCCAGTCGCATTTTCTTGTTGTGTAAATAGTTCCAGTGCAATTTGAGCATCTTGGGTTGCGCCGACTTCATCTCCTAAACGATAACGAGCCACGCCTCTTCCAAGGTAGGCTGCTGCATATTCACGATCTAAACTAATAGCAAGATTACAGTATTCTAGAGCAGCTTCATAATTTCCAGCTTCTGCTTCGGCAGCAGCCAGTTGATAAAATTGTTTAGCGGAACTGGCTGAAGTGGGAACTCCGATCGCGCCTCGAATATAGGCAGTTTCTAAGGTTGTGTTTTGTAATTGGGCATTATTCAAATAAGCCTTTCGCAGATCAGTTTGCTTAAGAATTGCACCAGTTAAATTGGCTCCCGTTAAATTCGCCCCGTGTAAAGACGCTCCCGTTAGGTTCGCCCCCCTTAAGTCAGCCCCCGTTAAATTGGCTCGACTCAGGTTTGCATTCGTTAAGTTAGCCCCTTGCAGTTGTGCCCCTGCTAAATCGGCTCTCACTAATCCAGCGTTAACTAAATTACAATGTTGGCAGGTTTGTGTCGATAAAAGTTGATTGAGATCCGTTAGATTTTCTGCTATTGCAACGGAGGGAGCAAGAACCACAGAAAGGAAGGTGGCAGTGGTGACAGTGCGTAAAGACATAAGATTGATTAAGATGGGACTAACCTTTTTACAGCACGTAAACTAATACATGAGGACTACCGTAAGTCGGTCGTTGTTCCCGATTATAGGACAAACTGACAGTGTCCAACTGCTTCGAGAATGCGATTGCTCAATGCTCAGAAGACGACTCCTTGAGATGCTATAGTGACCAATAGCAAATAAGCAATGGCTTGATGTTCCCAAAAGGTAAAGAGAACCGTGAAATCAATTACTGTCATCGGCTCAACTGGCTCTATTGGCACGCAAACCCTAGAAATTGCCACACAATACCCTGAAGAATTTAAAATCGTCGGACTAGCTGCAGGAAATAATATTGAATTATTAGCACGACAGGTGGAACAGTTTCGTCCTGAAATTGTTGCGACTTGTTATGAAGAAAAACTCCCTGAACTCAAAGCAGCATTAGCAGGATTAAATTACGAACCAATTATTCTTGCAGGGGAAGATGGCGTTGTCGAAGTGGCAAAATATGGCGATGCAGAAAGTGTTGTCACAGGGATTGTTGGCTGTGCTGGTTTATTGCCGACTTTAGCAGCAATTGAAGCCGGTAAAAATATTGCCTTGGCGAATAAAGAGACTTTGATTGCAGGCGCGCCAGTGGTTCTCCCCCTTGTAGAAAAGCATGGGGTGAAATTATTACCCGCAGACTCTGAACACTCGGCAATTTTTCAGTGTTTGCAAGGGGTTCCAGAACAAGGATTACGGCGGATTTTATTAACGGCTTCTGGGGGAGCGTTTCGGGATTTACCCGTAGAACAATTACCCACGGTAAAAGTTGCTGATGCTTTAAAACACCCTAATTGGTCAATGGGTCAGAAAATAACCATTGATTCTGCAACCTTGATGAATAAAGGTTTAGAAGTCATTGAAGCTCATTATCTCTTTGGCTTGCCTTACGACCAAATTGATATTGTCATTCATCCTCAGAGTATCATTCACTCTCTGATTGAGCTACAAGATACCTCAGTTCTAGCCCAATTGGGATGGGCGGATATGCGTTTACCCTTACTTTACGCTCTTTCTTATCCGGATCGGCTTTACACTGATTGGGAACCCTTAGATTTAGTGAAAGCAGGGAATTTAACCTTCAAAGATCCAGATCATGAGAAATATCCTTGTATGCAGTTGGCTTATAATGCGGGTCAAGCCGGTGGGTTAATGCCTGCGGTTTTAAATGCAGCGAATGAACAAGCGGTTGCCTTGTTTTTAGAAGAAAAAATTGGCTTTTTAGATATTCCTCGCTTAATTGAAAGCGTCTGCGATCGCGCTAGGGATTACAATACCCAAACCCCCACTTTAGAAGATATCCTCACGGTGAATCAACAAGCAAGACAAGATGTTCTCACCGCAGCCCAATCCTTAACAACCGTAACCGCGTGAACGATTCTCCACTTTCTGGTTGGTCACTAGATGAACGTGACCCAAAAACAATCCGCGCTTGGCTGTCTCAAGTGCAGTGGTTTTATAACCATTATTTCCATGCTGAGACGGATGGCTGGGACAATATTCCAGAAACGGGGGCTGCTTTAGTGGTTGGTTCTCATAATGGAGGACTGGCTACCCCTGACATGATGATTACCCTCTATGACTGGTTTCGTCATTTTGGTACGGAAAGACCGGCTTATGGACTGATGCATCCTCATGTGTGGCAAGTTTATCGTCCCTTGGCACAAATGGCGAGTCGATTGGGAGCGATTCGAGCGGATCCACGGATGGCGATTCCCGCCTTACGTCGCGGGGGTTGTGTCTTGGTTTATCCGGGAGGGGGTAAGGATGTCTTTCGCCCGTATTGGGAGCGCGATCGGATTAAGTTTTGCAATCGTCAGGGGTTTATTAAACTGGCGTTACGGGAAAACGTCCCCATTATTCCTGTCGTGTCTTGGGGAGCACATGAAACTTTATTTGTGTTAGCCGATATTTATGAACCGATGAAGGGGCTTTTAGAAGCCTTGAATCTACCTTGGCTTTTTAATCTTGATCCAGAGGTTTTTCCCATTTATTTAGGCTTGCCTTGGGGGATATCATTTGGTCCCTTAATCAATTTTCCGCTTCCGAGAAAAGTGCGGGTGCGAGTTTGTCCGCCCATTGTGTTTGAACGCTATGGAAGAAATGCAGCGCAAGATTCAATTTATGTCCAACAGTGTTATGACACGGTGGTTACTCAAATGCAAAGGCAACTCAATCAATTAATTGCTGAATCCAGTTGAACTAGGGGAGTCTGACTAACCGGTGCTGGTTTCATCTCGCCTCGACTATCAAGAATAAACACTAAAATTAGATAAATGACTGCAATTAGGATGGAAAATGCACCGGTCGCGATCGCGACAATCTTTCCTTTGGTCATAATACTCAGAAGATGCAAGACATTCAATAGTTACTAATTTTGTAGAAATATATCTACTCAAGCTTTATAGAGTCTTTAAGA
>JAVLCL010000109.1:7689-8757 GCA_031580825.1 Halothece sp. Uz-M2-17 | reverse complement strand
CGCTAAAGTCCGACGATAGTCATGAAACCCTGGTGAAAGCTGAATTGTTTTACGAGGTTGGGGCTGATATAAGGGCGTATAATTGATAATTTCCGATTCATGCTGGGACAAAATAGCAGACTGCTTGAAACCCACTTCGGTTTCTCGTTGGATGGCGACAACATCATCACGAAAATCAGGATTGACCAGAAAAGAAGCAACAACTGGAGACAAATTGAATAATCCCAGTAGTTCACTGCATCCGACCAACGGAATCAGCATTAAAGCCCACCAAGAAGCAACAAAATTGCAATCAGATAGCTGACGATAGAATTTTCTTAAACTAGAGGAAAGAGTGGAGAGACATAGAAGATGATTCACCATTGTGATTGATAGAGAAACCATGGACTAACATCAGAAATTGACTGCTATTGTTGCATAGGGAGTCAATACTTAAGAAATTTCCCTACTAATTTTATCTTCTATCTTTTGTCACTGGGTTCAGAACCGACTAAAGAAATATAAGGCGCGATCGCGAAATATTTTTGAGCAACGATTTGCATTTGTTCGCTGGTGACTTGAGCGATACTCTCTTGGAAAATATCGTCAAATTCAACGCCTCGATTAAGGGTTTCATACCATCCAAATAACTGCGCTAATTGCCCGTTACTTTGTTTTGCTAAGGCATATTGTCCCAGTAATTTATTTTTGCTGGCTTGTAATTCCTCTGCGGTTAATTCCACTTCACACAACCGTTGTACTTCTTTCCGTAACCCGTTTAAGGCAATTTCCACATTGTCTGGAGCGGTTCCGATATAAGTGACAAAGTGGGAAGGTTCTAACCGCGTCGGATAAAATGCCGAAACCTCATAGGCTAGTCCTTGTTTTTCTCGTAGTTCCACAAAAAGACGAGAAGACAACCCATTACCGAGGTAGGTGTTAATTAATTTCAGTGTCGGATAGTCTGCTTCTTGAATCGACGCAGTGAGATAGCCCAGCATGATAATCGTTTGTTGGGTCTCTTGGGGGAGAAATTTTTGGCAGGGGTGAGCACTGAGTGGGGAGAGAGAAGGGGTTGCTGGCGGGGTT
>JAVLCL010000109.1:0-7679 GCA_031580825.1 Halothece sp. Uz-M2-17 | reverse complement strand
TGCCAATCGCCAAATACTTGCGTGACTTCTTTCACTGCTTGTTCGAGAGTCAGGCGACCAGCGAGACTAATCACTAATTGATCGGGGCGAAAATGACGTTGATGGTACTGTTGGAGATCCGTACGAGTTAAACCTGCAACGGTTTCTTCGGTTCCTAATACAGATACGCCATAAGGATGTTGGGGATACATTTGGGCACGGAGTTGATTAAACGCGAGATTAAAGGGCTGCTCTTTTTGGGCGCGGATATTTTGTTGAGTGAGGGCTTGTTCCAGTTCAATTTCAGATTCAGGGAGACTGGGCGCACGCATGATTTCTGCTACCAGTTGTAAGATTTCTGGAAAGTCTTGGGAAACCGTTTTCAAACTAATCGCAAAGTAATCGTTGCTGGTTTCAGCATTTAACCCTGCCCCAACGGATTCGATTTTTTCGGCAATGGCTGCTGCATTAAGTTCAGTGGTCCCCTTGGTGATTACTGTGGAGAGTAAATGAGAGACTCCTGCTTGAGAAAGCGGTTCCACTCGGGTTCCCGCATTTTTGAAAGAGAGTCTGCCGGCGATAATATCAGCAGTGGGGTTTTCCAGGACAATTAGGGTTATGCCATTGTCGAGAGTGGTACGTTGTACACTTTGACGGGTTGAGTTGGGTTTAAGGGTTGTCATTACTGAATCTTGCGTCCGGTTAATAGTTGTCGTACTTCCAACATAGCGGAGTAGGTGGGAAGAATGTGCAGGGTGTGTTGAGGGGGGGTGGCTTTGAAGGCGGTATCAACGGCTTGCTTGAGGTTTTCTTTAATAATGAGGTTGAGATCGGGATAGTTGAGGACTTTTTGACTGTATTGAATGCGTAGAGCCATATCATAAACGCGATCGCCGCTGATGACAATGGTTCCCCCTTGGGCAACTAATTTTTCTGTATCCACATCCCAAATCCATGAGACATCTGTGCCATCGGGAGCGCGATCGTTTAAGACCAGTAAGACGGTTTCGGCTTGACCTTGGGCTTTGATTTCATTAACAGTTCTAATGGTTTCATTCATCCCCACCGGGTTTTTGGATAATAAAATACGGACGGGTGTGCCTTTGATATTCAACTCCTCCGCACGTCCAAACGCAGCACGGAAGGTTTCAATTTTGTATTGGATCAGACTTTGAGAAATGTCTAAGGTTTGGGCGGTTAAGGCTGCTGCTAAGGTATTGTACTTGTTATAAACACCGACTAAAATTTGCCCCCAGTCTTGACTGTTAATATCCAGTGGGGCTTTGGCAAAGTCGCAACTGGAACAGTGATAATCTCCCAGATGAGAAAGATAAACTCCTTGGTAATTTAAGGAGGCACCGCAAACGGGACAATAAATGGAGTCAACCGCATGGGGGATTTCTTCGAGATAAAGTTGCGGTTGATTCAGTCCGAAAAATAAAACCGTTTGCGGGAGGCTTTGTCCGAGATGACAGAGGGTGGGATCGTCAGCATTGAGGATCACGATAGTGGATTGAGATAATCGCGCGATCGCGCTCTGCCATTTTTCACTAATGGTATCCACTTCCCCATAACGATCTAACTGATCTCGAAATAAATTTAAGCCCAGAATAATTGTCGGTTCGCACTCTTGGAGTAATAGGGGAAAAATATTTTCATCCACTTCTAAAATGGCATAATCCGCATTTAATCGTCCCAGTAAGTTTGTATCAGCTAGAAGAGCGGTGATTAAACCATTAATTAAGTTTGCTCCTGTTGCATTATGGGTTACTTTTGCCCCATTGGCTTCTAAAATACTCCGCAACAAGAGAGAGGTGGTGGTTTTGCCATTCGTCCCGACAATGAGAATAATCCCTTCTCTGACTTGGCTACAGAGTAAAGGTAAGAGTCTAGGATGGAGACGACGAGAAATTTCTCCAGGAAGAACACTTCCTGCGCCTAAACGGAGTTTCTGAATCATAGCGGTCACAATTTTTGTAATCGCAACTGCTAAGCCTAAACGAGCGCGATCGAGCAATTTCATAGGGATTTCAAAATCAAATAATTAGTCGGATTAAAGCTGTGTCTCAAAATTATAGAGTGCATCTCCATCTTGAAACGGTAAGGAGTTATTCGTGAGGGGAACAATCCACTGTTCTTTTTGTAATCGTTGCCCCAAACGAATTGCATCAGCACGACTAATTTGTAGTTCATATTCTAGCCAGTTAATGACCTCTCGTGCTGAGAAACAGTCTCGAAGCACCCGAAATCCCCGACGTTTGGTTTTAGTAGGAAGACGGGAGCGCATCTTTCCCACCAATTGTTTCAAATCAATGCTGGAAATAAAATCTGAGAAATATTCACTTTCATTAGAGGTGAGGCGTGTCACGTCTGAGTTTTCGTACCAAAGTGTGAGCCGATCTGATTCTTCCACAATTAAGATATAAACTTGTTCTTCATATTCGGTAAAGCGTTGCCGACTATACTCAATGGCACGGGTTTTCTGGCTAATGGGGAAGATTTCTCCGCGCACAAAAACCTTACCGTAATACGCAATACCAGGAATGACCTCTACTTCACCATTTTGATCTCGACGAGCAACTTGACAATAGCGAACTTGATGGGCACTAAGCAATAACATTTTTCCAACAATTGAAACTCGTAAAGGGATCCCAAAAGCAGAGTAACAGCATCGGCTCAACCCAAAAACGAATCAATACTCCTTGATTATCTATTGTTATCGTACAGGAATCAAGAGCGAAGACAGCAAGGGATTTGATGTTTGGTGTTGATGGAGGGAGCGGTCGCAGGCTCCAACACTAACCCAGTTGGTTGGTTGGAGATTAGACGACGCGCTCACCTTAAAAATGTGATATTTATCATCTTTTATTCACTTTCAACAGCAGCCCGCGCAGCAGCAGCCTCATCAGGATGGATATTCAAGCGGGTGAGATTTAAACGCCCTTTGTTGTCGATTTCTCGGACTTTAACCACGACTTCATCGCCCACAGCGACTTCATCTTCGACTTTACCGACTCGATATTCCGCAAGCTGAGAAATATGAATCATCCCTTCTTTCCCCGGCATTAATTCCACGAAGGCACCAATGGGAATAATACGGGTGACACGACCGAGACAAACATCCCCTTCGCTGATTTTACGGGTCAATCCTTTAATCTGATTCAGGGCCGCGATCGCGCTATCGCGATCAGAGGCGGAAATGGTCATTGCACCACTATCTTCAATATCGACTTTCGCGCCCGTTTGTTCCGTAATATTTTTGATGGTTTTGCCCCCAGGTCCAATAACTAAACCAATCAGATCAGGATCAATTTTGTAATTAATCAGATGCGGGGCAAACGGCGATAACTCAGCTTTGGGCTTGTCAATGGTTGCCATCATTTTCTCTAGGATATGGATTCGCGCGGGTAGGGCTTGTTCAACGGCTTGGCGGACAACATCCAGACTTAAGCCGGTGATTTTCATATCCATTTGCAAGGCAGTAATTCCACTATCCGTACCAGCCACTTTAAAGTCCATATCCCCAAGGAAATCTTCAATCCCTTGGATATCGGTTAAGACGCGGACTTCCTCTCCTTCTTTGATTAAGCCCATCGCAGCCCCACTCACAGGCTTACTAATCGGAACCCCTGCATCCATTAAAGCAAGGGTAGAACCACAGACGGAACCCATAGAAGTAGAACCATTCGACGATAACACCTCAGAGACAACCCGCAACACATAGGGAAAATCCTCTTTTGTGGGGAGAACAGGCATGATTGCTCGTTCTGCTAATGCTCCGTGACCGATTTCCCGTCGTCCCGGAGACCGTAAGGGCTTGGTTTCTCCCACCGAATAAGGCGGAAAATTATAGTGGTGGAGATAGCGTTTCTCTTCGTTCGGGTGCAGTTCGTCCGCTAAATCTTGGGCATCGCCTGGGGTTCCTAACGTTGCTAAAGAAAGCACTTGCGTTAACCCGCGACGGAATAAACCACTGCCATGAACTCGTTTCGGGAGCACACTCACATCACAACTGACGGGACGGACTTCGTCGAGTTTGCGTCCATCCACACGCACCCCATCTTCAACGATTTGATTGCGCATTAAGCTGCGGGTGACCTCTTTGAAGACCTTGCCAATGGCTTTGGGATCTTCAGCAACAAGAAGTTGCAACGGATCATCTTCTGGCAGTTGCGCGATCGCGCTTTCAATTTCATTCTCTTTAATTTCATCCAACAGATCATCCCGTCCTTTCTTGTCGAGATCAAACTGTTGCAGAACCTTTTTAATTGGTTCCGTGGCTTTCGATTTAATAAAATCTTCCAATTTCGGATCCACTTGCGGGGGCTCTTCCGTCGCAATGGTGATCCCTTGGTCTTTCATTAACTGCTGTTGTGCCTCAATTAAATCTCGAACCGCTTCATAACCGAACTCAATGGCTTCAATGACATCCTGTTCAGGGAGTTGATTTGCCCCTGCTTCTACCATGACAACGCCTTCGGGAGTTCCAGCAACCACCAAATCTAAGTCGCCATTATTGATTTCGTCATAAGTCGGGTTAATAATAAAGTCATCTCCGACTAAGCCAACCCGCACCGCAGCCATTGGACCATAAAACGGGATTTGGGCACAAATTACAGCAATCGACGCTCCCGTCACCGCCAAGACATCAGGAGGGACTAACTCATCCATAGATAAGGTTGTCGCCACCACCTGAATATCATCTCGGATCCATTGGGGAAATAAGGGACGTAACGGGCGGTCAATCAAACGACTGGTTAACGTCACTTTTTCCGGAGGACGACCTTCTCGCCGTAAAAATCCCCCAGGAATACGACCCGCAGCGTAGAGTCTTTCTTCGTAATCGACGATTAACGGTAAGAAATCAATCCCTTCTCGTCCGCCACTGCGCGTGGCTGTAACTAATACTGAGGTATCACCGCATTCAACCAGGACAGACCCCCCTGCTTGTGGGGCAAACCGTCCAACGGTAAGCCGAATATCCCGACCATCAAAGGATATTGACTGTTCAAATTCCATCATTCTCGTCTTTTTTCCTTATATGACTATAGCTATGCTCTTTCTCTGTCGCAATGCTAGCACTAAAGAATTTGTTATTTGTTATTTATTCTTGGTTCTTTGTTATTTGTTATTTGTTCTTAGGGAATCAGTAACACAACACTCTCCCAGATCTCCCTTCATCTCTTCAAATTTCGCGGTAAGGTAGAAAGATGAGTAAAACAGATGTCTTAAGGAAAGAGGGAAATCAGATCTCCTTAAGGGATCTGTATCGTTGTCTGGATATTTGACAAAGTAGGAATAATGACGAAATTACAGGGAATTTGGTTGTCTGAGGAACAAGTCTTTTTTATTTGGGGAGAAACTTGGCGTAGTTGTGCCGGAATCAACAAAGATAATTTACCAACCGATCACCCCTTCATCTTAGAAGAAACGGAACTCAAAAGCGCGTTAACCCAACACCAAATTCCGGCTGATGACCTGATAGACAACACTTCTCAATTACTTTCTCTTCCGACCCAAGAAATCAAGAAACAACAGTTCCTTCCGCTACTGTCTCAGCAAAGCTCAGAAAGCAGAGAAAAGCTCTCTCTACAAGCGTGGCAAGTTTACGGATATCGTCTTGGCTTAGAAAGCATTCTTTCCTTATTATCAACGACAATAGAAACAGGAAGTTTACAATTTTGGTCGCATCTTTATCGTTGGAGTTGTCAGTTACTCGCCCGATCAAAATTCTTACCGGATCTACAAGTGCAAACAGGGGGAAAAGCCAAAACAGTGTGGAAACCCTTATTAGATGCACCGACAGATCAAGGGCGTTTACAAACCTTTGCCGAACAAATGCCGACCAGTTGTTACGCTCATGATTTAGACGCATCTCCTCAAGCGTTAATTGTGAGTTTTATTAGCGCTGTGATCGATTGTGAAATTCGTCATTATTCTGCACAAACTTTCCCTCCTGTTACTACACCCTTACTCAAACAATGGTTTACCGCCCTTTCTAGTTCTGAACCTACTTTTGCGGTTGATGAAGTGAGTTTACGCCGTCTTGAGAAAGCCCTACAACTTTGGATCGCCCCTGTCCAAGATTATTTAGGCGATCGCGCTTTAAAATCGCAAAATCCCTTCCGCCTCTGTTTTCGTCTCCTTCCTCCTGAAAAAGACAGAGAAAATTGGTATTTAGAATACGGTTTACAAGTCCGTGATGATGAAACTTATTTCTTACCTGCAACAATAATTTGGGACACCGCAACACCAGAACTGAATTATGAAGGAAGAACAGTAAAACAACCTCAAGAAACCCTATTACAAGGATTAGGTTTAGCGTTACGGCTCTATCCCACAATTCACGATAGTTTACAAGAAGCAACCCCCCATGGCTGTTTAATTGATCCCATTGCTGCTTATGAGTTTATTCGCGCTAGTGCGTGGCGTTTATCAGAAAATGGCTTTGGCGTTATTTTACCCCCTGGTTTAGCCCCAGGAAGTGGAGAACGACGACTGGGAGTGAAGGTAAAAGCCCAAGCCCCGAAAAAAGGTCAAAAACTGGGCTTACAGAGTTTGCTCAACTACAAGTGGGAATTAGCCGTTGATGACCAAACTCTTTCTCCAGAAGCCTTTGAGCAGTTACTGGCGCAACAATCGCCTTTGGTAGAAGTCAATGGCAAATGGCTGGCGTTGCAACCTAGTGATGTCAAAGCAGCGCAAACTCTTCTTAAGGCAAGTGATGAACAAATGAATCTCTCGGTGGAAGATGCGGTGCGTCTTACCAGTGGCGAAACCCAGACTATGGGTAAGTTACCAATTGTGGATTTTGAAGCCAGTGGGGCGTTGCAAGAATTAATTACTAACTTAAGTGGGAATCAGTCACTGACTCCCATTGAGAAACCCGCTAGCTTTCGTGGAGAATTACGCCCGTATCAGTCTCGTGGAGCGGGTTGGCTTGCGTTTTTGCAAAAATGGGGCTTAGGGGCTTGTCTCGCGGACGATATGGGCTTAGGAAAAACAATTCAGACGATCGCGCTGTTACTTCATCTCAAAGAAAAAGAGGAACTGTCCGCACCTGTGTTGTTAGTTTGTCCCACATCTGTTTTAGGAAACTGGGAACGAGAAGTACAACGCTTTTCTACTAATTGTTCCACGCTGATTCATTATGGCGAAAAGCGGAAACAAGGGAAACCCTTTGCGAAACAAGCCCAGAAATATGATTTAGTGATTACCAGCTATGCGTTAGCGCAACGAGATGCAACCACGCTGAAAAATCTAGGTTGGGAAGGCATTATTTTAGATGAAGCGCAAAATATTAAAAATCCTAAGGCAAAACAGTCCAAAGCTGTACGAGGATTAGAAGCCAATTTTCGCATTGCCTTAACCGGAACCCCTCTAGAAAATCGTCTTTCCGAATTGTGGTCAATTCTTGATTTTTTAAATCCGGGTTATTTAGGATCGCAGCAATTTTTCCAACGCCGTTTTGCCACTCCCATTGAAAAATACGGCGATCGCGATTCTTTGCAAACGTTACGGTCTCTGGTGCAACCGTTCATTTTACGACGGGTGAAAACAGACAAGGAAATTATTCAAGATTTACCCGAAAAACAAGAAATGAATGTGTATTGTGGGTTATCCAGTGAACAAGCCCAACTCTATCAAGAAGTTGTCGATCAAGCCCTTGCTGATATTGAAGAAGCAGAAGGCATTCAACG
>JAVLCL010000108.1:0-8762 GCA_031580825.1 Halothece sp. Uz-M2-17 | reverse complement strand
GAACCAAATGGGGGACTCGATTGTATTTGATTCGGAACTTCAGCAGGTTCAAGCACTTCCCATCCGAGATCATCGAGTGCAGCAAAATCTAAATCGGTGGGCATTTTACGGGTTCCCGTGGTGAGCGTGGGATCCATCGCCACTTCTTGACCCTCATCTGTTAAACCTTCTTGCCAGTGGGAAAGATCACCACTCCCGTTGAGAGGGGGACTCCCAGAGTGATCGTATTCTGCAATCACGTCTGGACCCGTGAGCGTGAAATTATCCGGATTAATTAAAGTATTAAATGAAGGATTGCTATCTGTAAAGCCAAGAACATGGAAAAACTCGTGAGCAGCCACCGAGCGAAAATCAGTTTGATTACTCCCTAAACCGCTAATATCGCTTCCAAAATACCAGTTGGTGTCACGATCAAAAGAAATTGTTCCTCCCCAAGGCGCAAAGTCGTTCGTGCTGCTACTTTCTCCCCGAGTGGATACCGTATTAACAAATTCCTCACTCCCTTGGACATTAAAACCACCAAAGCCTCCTTGGGCGATGTTCAAAAGGTCTCGACCACCGACATAAACACGCAGCGTATCGGCGGGAATTGTTTCATCCTCAAGGGTCATCAAATTCCCCGTACTAGGGTCTGCGAAAACCATATTCCAAGTATTGTTACCCGTTGGAATAATTGCATCGAGATCATCCCCAAGATGACTTGCAACCTCATGGAGTGTTTCTTCTAAAGCCTCTTTTTTCAGAGCAGAGTCGAAAAAGTTATTATTGTCAAAACTATAATCAACATCAATCTTGATGGGGTCTCCACCTTGGTCGCTCATCAAGAGATTTTCAAGCCCCATTGCTGCTTGTTCTTGGTTTTGGGAAAGGCTCATGATATTTAATTATTGTCACTCTATCTCTAATTAAACATCCATTCTTCTAAGATGGGTTGAATCGTTTTCAATTCATCAAGAGAGAGTAATTCTAACTCGCCATTGGGTTTCGCTTTCGCAAAGAAAAGGAGAGGAACTAAGGGGGTATAAACTCCATATTCCTCATTTTGATGGCAGAAAGTGGCAAGCAGTTGAAACTCTTCGGCTTCCCACCCTCGTTCCGTTTCAATTTCTAAGGTTAAAATATCATCCTCTTCTGGTTCTGGTAATTCTCCTGCAACGGTTAACGTAAAAGAAGTCCGCTTCAAGGTTAATTCTTCTTCCGCTAAACTCGCTTCTGCTAGGGAGAATAGCTTATCAATTTCTCGTTCATCTTCAATTAAAATTGCTTGTTCTGCATCTTCATCTTCATCCCACATAATAATTGAAACAGGGGAATCAATGGGCATCAAAAGATAATATTGAATCCCTTTTGAAGTAAAGGATTGTTCAACATAACAATATAACGATCGCGCATCTTCATCAATCAGAACTTTAATCTCTGGGGAAGAAGGGGGTTGATCTTGAGAAAAAGGAGATGAGGACATAACAGAGAAGAGAATATGGCATTCTTCAAAATATCACATAATCTGTTAATCATTATTGGTGATTTGTTATTTGTTGTTTGTTCACCTCTCTCCTGTTTTCTTTCCTAATCGCAGTTAATCATCAATCTGTTTTAACCAGTTGAGGATTAAGTGATTCACTGCTTCGGGTTTCTCGTCATGGGCGCAATGTCCCGCCTGAGGAATGGGATAAAATTCAACATCGGTTTCTGTCTGGCTTAAATCTTGATAAATTTTTGCCCCTTGAATTGGTGTCCACGGATCATCTTCTCCCCATAACACCAATAATGGACAAGGACGATGGGGTAATAAGTCCTCGGGTTTCGGTCCTGGGGGCGCGCTAAGCACGGATGCAAAGACTTTTTGTGCTCCGGGATCGCAAGACGGATCATACAGTAAATCAACTAAGTCCTCCGTAATGGCAGCGCGATCGCGATAGACTTGTTTTAAGGTTCTGCGAATCTGGGATTTACGACGAACTTGATTAAATACAAATTCACCAATTCTGGGGGTACTCACCAGCTTGGTAAAGGTTCCCATGATTAAATTGAGGGGAAAATGCAATTCTTCGGGACGATGGTTTAAACCGCCCGCACTATTGATTAAAACCGCACCTGCACTAATCTGAGGATATTCGCGAATCATCATTAACGCTAATAATCCCCCAATGGAGTTTCCGACAAACACTGTCGGCTGATTAATTTGACTTGCCCAAAAATCATACAGTTGCTGTTGCCATAACTCAACGCTATAGTCGATAGCAGGCTTATCCGATGCGCCAAAGCCGAGTAAGTCCACAGCAAAGACTTGATATCCCGCCTCTGCTAACACCGGAATGTTTTTGCGCCAATGTCCAATAGATGCACCAAAACCATGAATTAACAGTAAGGGCTGCCCTTCCCCTTGTACCGTGTAAATGGTGTTATACCCCTGCCATTGCCAAGAATACGAGGTTAAGGCTGTGTTTTTTGTCAGCGATTGAGTCATCGGTGTTTTTGTAAAGGTTTATTACTCGTTTCCTCCTATCTTATATCAGCAACCAATGATTAGTAACTAATCACCCCAAAACAAAGAACTCATAACAAGATTAAACTATGGCAATTTTTACACTAAAATCAGTCAAAAAAGACTTTGGAATTAAAGAAATTCTTCGCGATGCGACGTTTAGTATTCATGAAACCGAAAAAGTGGGTTTGATTGGAACCAATGGGTCTGGAAAATCCACACTACTGAAAATATTAGCAGGACTTGAACCGATTGATGAGGGAGAGTTTCAGGTTAATCAAAATGCTCGTTGTATCTATCTCCCCCAACAACCGGAAGTGGATGAAAGTAATACGGTTTTAGAACAAGTTTTAGCCAGTAGTGGGGAACAAATTAAACTGATTCAAGAATACGAAACTCTTTCGGAAAAATTAGCAACTGATCCGAATAATAATCAACTTCTTTCCCGTTTCTCGACTATTACACAACAAATGGATGCCATGGGAACATGGGATTTAGATACGAAAGCTAAGATTATTTTAAATAAGTTAGGATTAGGTGATCCTCATACCCCTGTTAAGAATTTATCAGGAGGAGAACGGAAACGAGTTGCTTTAACCGCTGCTTTACTTTCAGAACCAGACGCGCTTTTAATGGACGAACCGACCAACCATTTAGATGCTGATTCCGTGGAATGGTTACAAGATTATTTAAGAAACTTCCGAGGCGCGTTATTGTTAGTCACTCACGACCGCTATTTTTTAGATAAAGTCACAACTCGCATCATCGAAATTGATCGCGCTGATTTATATACTTATGATGGCAACTATTCCTATTATCTGGAAAAGAAAGCAGAAATTGAATCCGCAGAAGCTCATCGTTACCAAAAATATAAAAGTGTCTTGCGACGGGAACTGGCTTGGTTAAAACAAGGACCAAAAGCGCGATCGACGAAACAAAAAGCACGTCTGCAAGCGATTGATGAACTGCAAAATCAGGAGTTTAAGGAAGCAAAGGGAAATGTAGAAATTTCCACTCCCAGTCGTCGCATTGGAAAAAAAGTAATTGAAGTCGAGAATGTGAATAAGTCTTATCGAAATCGACAACTAATTCAAGATTTTACTTACGAATTTAATCCGCGCGATCGGATTGGCATTATTGGTCAAAATGGGGCTGGAAAATCAACTTTAATGGATATTATCACGGGACGGATTCCCCCCGATAGCGGAAAGGTTGAAATTGGCGCAACCATTCACATTGGATATTTTGACCAACATTCAGAAAATCTTCTTAAGGCAAAAAATGAAAACCAGCGCGTTATAGAATATCTAAAAGATGTTGCAGAATATGTGAAAACTGCAGATGGAACCTTAATCACGGCTTCCCAAATGTTAGAACGATTTTTGTTCCCACCCAATCAACAATATATTCCCCTCCATAAACTTTCCGGCGGTGAAAAACGACGCTTATTTCTCTTAAAAGTATTAATGAGTGCACCTAATGTTTTAATTTTAGATGAACCGACAAATGATTTAGATGTTCAAACTTTAAGTATTTTAGAAGATTATCTCCAAGAATTTAATGGCTGTGTGATTACCGTTTCTCATGATCGCTATTTTCTCGACCGAACTGTAACCCAAATTTTCGCTTTTACGGAAACAGGTAAAATTAAGTTTTATCCAGGGAATTATTCCACCTATTTAGATTATAAAGAAGCGGAAGACGCTGCAAGCCTTACCCAAGAAAAAACTTCTCCAAAATCAGAAAAGACAAACCGTGAAGTGAACGGCAAAGGAAAAAAGCAAAAAATAGATAAACCACGAAGACTTTCTAATTGGGAACGACGAGAATTAGAAGATTTAGAAACTAAAATTCCGCAACTAGAAGCAGAGAAAACAGAGTTAGAAACTGCCCTTTATAATACCTCTTCCCAGAAATATAGCGAATTGCAAAAACTCTCGGAACAAGTGGCAACCTTGGAACAACAGATTGAAGAAGCAACTGAACGCTGGTTAGAGTTAGCAGATATGGATGCTTAAGTCTAAAGAATTAATAATGCAGTGACCAGTTCTCAGTGGATAGTCAAGGAGAAGAAAAACGACCACTAACAAAGAACAGCGAACAAATAACCAATAAACGACCGATCAGTCCTAGAGTAGATTTTCTGTAACAAAGGCTACATCATACTGAAAAATCGGGCAAACTAGAAGAAGAAAGACTTTTAATTGACTGATAAACAATGCTACGTCATCCCCTGAAATTTCTCAATCATATTGAATTCGCGTTAGAGCGTTTTTTCGACACCTCTGGGCGAGCGATTCCTGTGATTAGTGAGTCGAGTTATTCCCAATTAAAAATTGGTGAAGTGATTTATGGTCAGGGCTGGAATGCGCCCTATAAAGTCGTGTCGGGTTCATTTAACCGTATCTATTATTTCCGTTGGCGCGGTCACTTAGTCTCTGCTTGTGCCGATCCCCCAAATACGGTCAATTACTATCTACAATCCTTAAGCGGACAGCAAATGATTCGTCTCCATCTTAAACCCAAGCAGTGATTTGATACTGCTTACAGGTCGCTGGGAATGTTATCTCGTTGTGCATAAACCTGCCATGCTAAATGGACTAAGCCGTTAAAAATTCCCACAGCAACACTCGCACTTCCCTTCTTTCCTGTTACTCGAATATGAGGGATTGTTAGTGCAGCCAATTTGCTTTCAATACTATCAACATCAACTAATTTTGGGGGGGTGATAATCGCAAAAGCCGGTTGGATCTCTTCTTTTTCCAATAACTGGAAGAAGGTTGAAAAAGCAGTTTGTTCCTTTCCAATAATAAAAATTGCCTCAGGAAACCGTTTTGCTAAAATTGCTAGTTGATGGCTGCGATGATTTTCCACATGACAATAAATCGGGTTAGCAAAACTATTTTGAGTACATTGAGCAATTCCCGCTTGAATCAAGGGAACATCAACAACAATCGCAGTTCGTGCTGCTAATGCAGCAGCCCCCGCACTAAGCGCGCGATCGGAAAAATGAAGATGAGATAGGTAATCAAAATCCCCTGTTTCATAAATCACACGACGTATAATTTCATATTCAGCAGGGGAGAAGCGATGTTTTCCCACTTCCTGATCAATTGCGAGTAAACTATTTGCCTCAGTCTTTGTCAGTTCCATTGATTTTCCAATCGTACGATATCAGGCTCATTCGTATTTTAATGTAATTCTTTTTCCCAAACGCCAATATAAATTCTATTTCCTTCCTGTCTTTGAATCATTCCTTCCCAATCACCAATAGCAAACGAGCGTAAATCGGTTTCTTGACGATAGACTTGTTTGAGAGCTTCTCGAATTTCAGGGGTGATTTGACCTTGCAGCATCTGGGTTAATGCATCTTCAATCACGCTGAATTCAACAGAAGTTGACAAAGAAGCCTCAGTTTGTCGCAGTTTCTCTGTATCGCGATCAAAAATTAGTCCTAAGTCCAGTTGATCGCCAATATAATTTTTATACAGAACAGATTGTGTATTTTCCCAATACCCTTTACGAATTGAAGTAGGTTCTCCTAATGCTTGGATGACATCCTGTTTTGTTACACCCGTTGTAAAAATTGGAACGTCTTCCACAGTCGGTTCTGGTGTTGGTGGCGTTGGCGTAGGAGTGGGAGGTGGTGCTTCTTCCACAGGAACTGTAGGAACAACTACCACAGGAGAATTGAGGTCTAAATCTAAGGGAGGGGTTTCTACTTGCGGGGAGGGAGGAGAAATATTGTCTTCTTCTGCTTTGGGTGCGGTTGACTCAGGGGGAGAAGTGTCTTCAGGATTGGTGGGTTCGGTGACAACAGAATCGCGACTGTTTCCTGTACGGAAACTTTGTAAAATCTGTACGGTTCCATAGCCAACAAAGCCCGCACTAAAAATTAAGAGTAGCGCGATCGCGCTGCCAATTAAAATATTATTGCCATTTCCTTTACTCACCGTTCCTGCTGGAGAAACCGCAGCAACTGTGGGATAACGGGTAAACTTATCTCCTGTCTGTTGAGTCTCACTTTGCGGTTGAGCAATAGATTCGGTGGTTTTGGTGGTAAGGGCGGATAACATCCCATTCGCATCAGCAAATCGATCGCGCGGGTGAAAGCGCACCGCCTGATCAATCACTCTCGCTAATTGACCATGTAAATTAGGAACTACTTTGCGCCACAACAATTCTCCTGTGTTCGGGTCACTTTCCAAATTTTGGGGGGCTTGACCACTGAGTAAAAAAACCGCAGTTAGCCCTAAACTGTATAAATCGCTCGAATAAACGGGTCGTCCCGCAGCCTGTTCTGAAGGCATATAGCCTGGGGTTCCGATCGCGATCGAATGCGTCCGTTCCGAATCAATTACCGTTTCTAGAGCCTCTTTAACTATCCCAAAATCAATTAAAACCGGTTGCTGATCCCCTGAGCGCAAAATAATATTATCCGGTTTCACATCACGATGAATGATGCGCTGACTATGAACATAAGCCAAAACCCGCAATAGGCTAATTAAAATTGAAGTAACTTCTTGTTCTGACATCACCCCAGTTTGAGTTACTTTTTCCGTTAGGGTCTGTCCTTCAATATATTCTTGAACGAGATAAAAGGTTTCCGCTTCTGCAAAATAAGCATAAAGTTGGGGAATTTGGCTATTTCCTCGGCTTAAGGTTTCTAAAATTGCTGCTTCCCGTTGAAACCGTTCTCTCACCCACTGATACTGTTTCGGCTTAGAAACAATGGGATACAGTTGTTTAATCACACAATATCGTTCTGAAGGGAGATGTGTATCCACCGCCAGAAATGTGCGACCAAATCCCCCTTGTCCCAATTCTCGAACCACACGATAGCGATTATTTAAAACAACAGTAGCCATTCCCACACCCATTTTTGATTCAGCGCATCTTTACAACTATTTTAAGTCCAGCCGTCCTTGTTCTTTCAACTTCGGGTTAAACCGCATCTCCATTTTCACTCCCCGTAATTTTAGGGTTTCTTTAATTTCAGCTTCTACCCGTCGAGCAACATTTTTTAGCAGTTTTGTTTGCGCGATATCATCAGCATTGGCATACTCTTGTTGTTCCGCATCGGTCATCATTAACTTGGCATCAATGGGATCAGTCCACAATGATTGTTGATGACGATTGCCTGGAGGAATTGTTCCATTTTCCTCGATCCAAGCGTTTTTAATTTCATCAAGGGTACTGCGACGAGGACGATCAATGGTTTTCACTTTCACCCAATAACAACTTTCAGGCTGGCGAACTAAATGTTGCTTGAGACTGGTATAAATATCTCGGGAATATGCAACGAATTGTAGATTTTTTTCTCCATTAAAAATGCTATATACCCCAATTTTCTTCTCGAAGTTAGGATCGATTTCTCCGTTTTCATTCAAGTAAGGAATAAACGCTAAGTCAGCTAAAGCCGTTAATTCAGTTTGAGCAGTCATTCGTTTTACAATTCATTAGCAATCACGACAAATCAAGTTTATATCACTTTTTCTCAGTTTGAAGCAGCGATCTTAATATCTATTATTTCTCCTTTTATCCTTAAACTTCAGCCATTTAGAATGACAATATTCACCGTTTTAAAATGAGAAAGACGATATAAAACTTAACTTGATTAGTCATGAAAAGTATGTAACAAGATTTAACAGTTTTGACTCAGGGGTTCTGGTTAACGTTTATGATAATTTTTATTCGCTTATTGTGATTGAGGATAGTGATTACCTTGTTCGATTTATTTGCTTTTTCTCGTCAATACTGTGTCACCATCTGTGGGATGCTAATTCCTGCGAACCTGTTATTAACTGCAGTGACATTATTATTATTAGTTCGCCAACTTCCGACCATTAATCTGCGCTGGAATGCAGGCTTTGCTATGATCTCAGCTTGTGCAATGATCTTTCATGTTTTGACTTGGTTAGCGGTGGGTGTGGTGATGACACCAACTTATATTTTATTGTCCTTAGCTGTCACTTGCTTAAGTATTAATAGTTACGCAATTCTTGCGCCTCAAAGGTTCCGAAAACTCCTTGGAATTGCTTAACTTTCGTCTGAGTTGGGATTACCTTGCGATCGCTGCTTTCTCCGACGCGGAATAGGCTTCGGTTTATTGGCTGTTGGAGAAGGCGTTTCTTTTTTCTGAGTAGAAGTCTTAATAATTTTCTTCCGATTTCCCTTCAGTTTCGGATTCACCGGTGCAATTTTTCTCGCCCCAGTAACCACTAATTCATCCCCTTTTAGCTGTGCATCAAGATCCCAAAACCATCCTAATTTATCA
>JAVLCL010000107.1:0-8767 GCA_031580825.1 Halothece sp. Uz-M2-17 | reverse complement strand
GGGATGAAACCACGCGTTTACCTGTTGCGTATCTCACTTGTAACCAAACTCCGCCTGTGGATGGTCAACCCAGTCTGATGACCTTTGAAGAAGTGGAAACTCTCTTCCATGAGTTTGGACATGGCTTACAGCATATGTTGACGCAAGTGGATTATCCGGGTGCTGCTGGGATTAATAATGTGGAATGGGATGCGGTGGAGTTACCGAGTCAGTTTATGGAAAACTGGTGTTATCATCGCCCCACGTTATTCTCCATGGCGAAACATTATGAAACGGGGGAACCGTTACCGGAAGAATATTATCAGAAACTGTTGGCAGCGCGAACCTATCGCAGTGGTTCCATGATGTTACGACAACTGCACTTTAGTTTCCTTGATTTGGAACTGCACGCCCATTATGATCCTGATGGTAACGAAACTGCTTTTGATGTGCGCGATCGCGCTGCTGAAACGACTACAGTTATCCGTCCCCTTCCCGAAGATGCCTTCTTATGCACCTTTGGACATATTTTCGCTGGCGGATATGCTGCGGGATATTATAGCTACAAATGGGCAGAAGTCCTCAGTGCTGATGCCTTTGCTGCTTTTGAAGAAGCGGGCTTAGATGACGATATGGCACTTGCCAAAGTCGGGAAACAATTCCGTGATACGGTTTTAGCTTTAGGTGGATCGCTGCATCCCATGTCAGTATTTAAAGAATTCCGCGGACGGGAACCGCAAACGGAACCCTTGTTAAGACATAGTGGTTTAACCCCTGCAACTTAATTTTCTCTCTCCTTTCACCACCAGCTTAAAACGCAATTTTTCTACATAAGAAGAGCACTCTGGTGGTGATATCCTAGACTTACCCGACATAATTTAATACGATCATAAAATCATGAGTGTAATTAGCGAAGTTATCCTCAAAGCTGACGACGAACTGCGTTATCCCACCAGTGGTGAACTGAAAGGAATCCAAGAATTCCTCAAAACTGGTGAACAGCGTATGCAAATCGCGCAAACTTTAGCTGAAAACGAAAAGAAAATCGTTGATCAAGCCAGTAAACAACTCTGGAAACTCCATCCCGAATATATTGCCCCTGGGGGAAATGCTTTTGGGTCCCGAGAACGCTCTCTCTGCATCCGTGATTACGGTTGGTATCTGCGTTTAATCACTTATGGCATTGTTGCTGGGGATAAACAGCCTATTGAAAGTATTGGCTTAGTAGGGGTTCGGGAAATGTACAATGCTTTAGATGTTCCCGTTCCTGGTATGGCTGATGCCATTCGTTGCTTAAAAGATGCGTCTCTCGGTTTACTCAGTGCCGAAGAAGCCCAAGCAGCAGCCCCCTACTTTGACTATATTATCCAAGCAATGTCTTAAGAATTAATATAGTCTGATCATGAGGCGCATTCTTGACGAGTGCGTCTCTTTTTTTTGAATGAACAAACTTAATTGATTATGCGCCAATTTCCTTGGGTTTCATTCGTTTTATTACTGCTTGCTTGTATGGTTTTTGGTTGGGTGCTTTCAACTTTTACAGAAGCCTTTTGGGTATGGCTCATTGCGGGGAGTTTTTTATTATTAATGGATGCGGGGCTAACGGCTCCTTTAACGTTAATTGAAATCTTCTTTGGCAGTTGGTTAACCTCAGACAAACGAGCATTTTTAACAGTTTTAATATTTGCGTTTGGCTTTGTTTTTGCAATTACTTGGATTCATATTTTTGCCCGCGTTTTAGTCTTACTCGCAGCAGGAACCTTATTTCGATTAGACTTACAACGGGCTAAATTTCGCCGTTGGCAAGCATTAAGTATTCTCTTATTAACTTGTATTGTTGGTTATAGTATTGGTATTGTTACCCATGAGCTTTTCGTCTCAGATCAACCCATTTTTTCGCTTCTCGAATGGCTTGATTTTTAGTATTTGCTGCGGGGGTTGCCATTGCCCAACCATAATCATACCCAATCCATGCCGAATAAGTCGTCTCATCCTCATCCTCATCAATACAAATTTCAATGGTGAAACCATGATAAAGAAAGGCAAGAACTTTCTTGGGATAGTGAGGGTCAAAAATAATTGTCATTATTAATACAAAACTAATACAAATTTGATGTAGGATGCGCCTGATCAACACATCCTACTCATCACTAACTACTATTTTGCCTTAGTGAAATTTTTAGCAGCAAATTCCCAATTGACTATCTGATCTAAAAAAGCATCAATGTAAGTTCCACGCTGATTCTGATAATCTAAATAATAAGCGTGTTCCCAAACATCCATCGTTAAAAGCGGAATTTGTCCTTTCGTTAAGGGGTTATCAGCATTCAAGGTTTTCGTCACTCTCAGTGTTCCTTGATCTAAAACCAACCAAGCCCAACCGCTACCAAATTGACCAGTTCCCGCAGCTTTAAACGCTTCTTTAAACTTTTCAAAACTGCCAAAGTCTGCATCAATTTTTTGCGCTAATTCCCCTGTCGGCGTTCCGCCACCGTTGGGTTTCATGGAATTCCAGTAAAAGGTATGATTCCAAGCCTGTGCACCGGTATTAAAAATTGCGGTTTTACTTTCATCACCGGCAACGATTTTAATCACCTCTTCAATCGGCTTACTGTCTAAGTCGGTTCCTTCAACCGCAGCATTATATTTGCTGACATACCCTGCATGGTGTTTATCATGATGAAATTCTAGTGTTGATTTAGAAATGGCAGGTTCTAAAGCGGTGTAATCGTAAGGGAGTGGGGGAAGTTCATAAGCCATAATGTTCAACCTCGTTAAGCAAAATCAAGTTCTGGGAACGATGATAAGGTAGATTTTTGGTTTATGTAATCCCTATCCCCCCTAGGGGAATTGATCATATGATATGGCAGAAGATTCAAAAAAATGCTATTAAAAAATCAAATCCCTTGTTCTAATTCTCCTGCTTCATCAGATTGAATATGCTGTTGGTTGGAATCGGTGGGTAAGCGTTTAATATCTTGATTTGATCCCACCACAATCATTTGTGATCCTTTAACAAGTCGATAATTGGGAGTGGGATTAATTTGAAACTTTTCTCCGTATTTCACTGCAATCACGTTTAAGCCATAGCGGTTTCTTAATTCCAATTCTGCTAAAGTCCGCCCATCAAAGGCTGCGGGAATTTGGATATCGACAATACTATGTTCGGGATCGAGTTCAAATTTTTCTAAAATGGCAGGTTGGGCAAGGGCGTGGGCTAATTCGTAGCCAGCATCTCGTTCTGGAAAGACAACGCGATCAGCGCCGACTCGCTTTAAAAGTTTACCGTGAATATGAGAGGAGGCTTTCGCAACCACATATTTCACCCCATTTTCTTTGACGTTGAGGGTGGTAATAATGCTTTCTTGAACATAATCACCGATGGCAATAATCACAACATCAAATTCAAAAATTCCTGCTTCTTTTAATGCTGCTGGTTCAGTTGAATCTAATTCAATAGCATGAGAGACAATTTTATCGGTTAAAGCCTGATTAACTAATTTTTCATCGCGATCGCTGCCTAAGACTTCACAGCCTAATTTTCGCAATTCTCGACAAACGGCTTGACCAAACCGCCCTAACCCAATTACCGCAAATTCTTGCGGTTGGTGACGCAGTTGATTAAATATTTTTAATGATGCTTTAAGATCCACGGTTTTGTTATTTGTGATTTATTTTTTGTTCTCTGTTCTCTCCCTCGTTCCTCATTTTAATTATCCCACGAGCAAGTTTTCTTCTGGATACTGAATTGCACTGGGACGAGATTCCCTCACTAACGTATTAATAACAATTAAAACACCGACTCTCCCAATATACATCGTGACCACAATAATGAGTTTTCCTAAAGCTGATAAACTACTGGTAATTCCTGTTGAAAGTCCAACCGTTGCAAAAGCAGAACAAACTTCAAAAAAAATTTGAATAAAGCTCAATGCAGGATCAGTAATTGCAATTAATGCAGTGACTACACTGAGTAAGGTCACTGAAGCACATAAAACACCTAATGCTTTGAGAATCAGGTTAACAGGGACACGGCGTTTATAAATAATGACATCCGTTTTCCCTTGTAGTGTGGAAATTGTCCCATTAATTAAAATCCGTAAAGTTGTTGTTTTTAATCCGCCTCCGGTTCCACTGGGGCTTGCCCCAATTACCATAAAGGCAATGGTAATAAATAATCCGGCATCGGTCATTGCCTCAATAGGAACGGTGTTAAATCCTGCTGTTCGGGTTGTTACTGATTGAAACCATGCTCCCAGTAAACGATCTTTAAAAGAAAGATAACCAAAAATATTATTATTACTAAAATCAGTAAAGAAAAAAGCAATTGTACCGAAGATCAGTAAAATAATAGTCGTGTCAATGACAATTTTAGAATTGAGAGAAAAATCAAAGGCTTCTGCATTCTTACGTAAAACAAATTGGTTAAATTGCTGTCTCAGCCAGAGAAAGATTTCAAAAATTGCTTGATAGCCTAATCCCCCAAAAATTACAAGCAGTGGGATGACAATATTCACAGGAACTGAAGATTGATAAGGCATCAAACTGTTGCTAAATAAACTAAACCCGGCATTATTCCAAGCACTAATACTATGAAAGAGAGCTAACCAAAGGGGATTAGCTTGATCGGAAAATAAAGGAAGTAAGAAAAAAAAGCCAGTTAGTTCAAATAAAAGGGTTGTCGCAACAATCGAAACTAGGAGGTTTGCACTTCCTTGCAGAAAGGGACGGTCAAAGGATTCTTGAATTGCCACTTTTTGACGAAAATCAAACTTTTTACGAATCAAGAACAAGAGGAAAGTATTGGTGGTCATATAGCCTAATCCTCCCACTTGAATTAATAATAAAATAACCAGTTGTCCCCAAAAAGAAAAATAAGTTCCGGTATCGACAACAGCTAAACCGGTTACGCAAACGGCAGAAGTAGCTGTAAATAGAGCGGTAATGGGGTCATTCCAACTGCCATCAGCAGTGGTAAAAGGTAAGATCAATAATAATGTTCCAACTAAAATAACTGCGATAAAACCAAGACAAATGGTTCGGGCGATACTCATATAATTTGTTATTTGTTATTTGTTATTTGTTCTCCCTAACTCCTGGTTGATTTCAATTTCAGAACAGGGAATAATACGTTAAGTATATAAGTATATTAAGATACAAGTTGATTATGGATACGATCAAAATTGAGAATATCTGCTGCTATGGTTATACCGGTTTTTTGCCAGAAGAACAAGTTTTAGGACAATGGTTTGAGGTTAATTTAACGCTTGATGTTGATTTGTCTCGTGCTGGAGAAAGTGATGATATTGCGCATACTTTAGATTACCGAAGCGCGATCGCGCAAGTGAAAGAAATTATCCAAACCGAAAAATTTGCTTTAATTGAAAAACTCGCCCACGCGATCGCGCAAGCGATTTTAGAACTTGATTTAGTACAACAAGTGTGTGTCGAACTCTCGAAACCTGCCCCCCCGATTCCTGATTTCGGAGGGAAAATCACCGTCACGATTACTCGTGAAAAGACTTAAATCCCTGTCCACTTAAACTTGGAAACCTTTCATCACTAGGTGCTTCATCATCCTCGACTTCCTCTTGTTCCTGATCATCAGTGAGGATGGTGGGCTTGCAGCGTTTAACCTCTACAGAAACAATTTTTGCTTCCTCTTCCTGCAAATCCTCTATATAACCCAGTTTTGCTGCTTCGGCTTCTTGTTTTCTCACAAAGGGACCGAAATAGTAAGTGCATTTGGGAGATTCGGTTTTAATCTCGACCCACCAGGCTTTACCCAAAAAGTCTAGGATTGATAGGATGAATTCTTCCATGTTTATGACGCGATTTAGGCGGTCTCAAATAATTCTACCGTATTTAATCTTGGGAGCTTGGACTAATTTTTACTAGCCCCCTCCGAAAGATTTAAAGTTTTTTTCTGGCGACGATGGGCAACTTCATACAGCGCGATCGCGCTTGCCACATGAGCATTTAAACTTGCCGTTTTTCCCATTAAAGGAATCGTGACTAATTCATCACAGTGACGTTGCGTTAACAAATTTAATCCTTGAGCTTCTCCACCAACCACCAACACAACCGATTGATCAAAGCTCACTTGAGAAATCAGTTTACCCTCTTCAGCAACAGTTCCATAAACCCAAAATCCAGCTTTTTTTAACTCTTCCAACGCCCGAGAAAAGTTAACCACTCGCGCCACTGGGAAATACTCTAACGCCCCCGCAGCGACTTTCATGACAGTTGAGGTCACTCCCACCGCCCGTCTTTGTGGAATGACAATTCCTTGTGCACCGAGAGCTTCCGCACTGCGAATAATCGACCCTAAGTTATGGGGATCAGTAATGCCTTCTGCTGCAATAATAATCGGGTGATCCGTCACTGATTGTGCTTTTTCAATTAACTCTGGTAACTCTAAATAAGGATAAGGAGCAACTTGTGCTGCTACCCCTTGATGATTTGCCCCCTGGGTAATTTGACTTAAACGTTCAATCCCCACTTCATCAATAATCGTTCCTTCTTTCTTGGCTGTTTGTAATAAAGGGTTAAATGTTGCATTATAGCGGAGTCTAGGTGTAATCCAGATCCGATTCAGTTGACGATGACCTTCTAATGCAGCTTGCACGGAATGACGACCGTAGATCAAATCATCATTTTCTGCTGTTTTTTCTTCCGATTGAGGCGCTGTCGGTTGCTTAATTTGAGGACGGCGAGAAGTTGGAAAAGGCTTTTTCCCCTTCGGCTTTGGTTTTCCTTTCCGAGGTTTTTCACTCATATGAATTGATGGGTTGGTGATAAATAATAGCTGATTAACTGTTATCAGAGGGTTGCCTCTCTTGTAACGATAACAGGAGGGATTGTAAACGATCGCGATCGCTTAAGAAAAGATATCCGATCAAAGTTTCTAAACTGGTTGCTTGTTGATAAATCTTAGCAGAGAGCCGACGGGGACGTTTCGTGGCTGCATTCCGTCCTCGTTTTACAATCTGGAGTTCTGACTCTGTTAACTGAGGGAGTAAAGCCTCTAATTGTCGCGCTTGATTTTCTGCTCGCACTTCTGAAACTACCAATTGATGATAATCAGAAATCGGTTTCTGGGGTAATAAATAGTATAAACGAACATAAAGTTCATAAACCGCATCGCCAATATAAGCCAACCCCGACGGTGAAATTTGTTCGAGCGGGGGTAAATTGTGTAATCCCCCCACTTGAGAAAAAAATTCCACTTCGGAATCAAAATCATTGGTTTGATGAGTTTGCGGTGTCAAATTTTTCCTGAGTTTAAGTGAATGACAAGGAAAGCAACGTTCATTTATTTTAAAGACTCCAAAGCAGCCTCTAGACTCGGTTGTAAAGAAAGGAACTTCTCTAGACGAACCAGTTTGACGGTTTGTGTCACCCGAGCATTGGTAACAATTTGTAACGTTCCCCCTTCATTTTGAGCCTTTTTGACCAGTTGAACTAAAGCCCCCAAGCCAGAACTATCAACAAAATCAATTTGAGAAAGCACCAAAATAACATTTGTCGGTCCTTCTTCAATACATTTCCCAATTACTTTGGCAAATGTCGGTTCGGAAAACGCATCGAGTAAGCCAGTTAAACGAAAAATCTGGCAGTTGTCTTGAATTTCCCGCGTTCCGCGCAAACTAACGGTTAAGTTGAGTGGTTCAGGAATAATACCCTCCTTTGTTCTTAACAAATAATCAGCTATAACGACAATAGACAAGAAAAGCTAGCTCTCAGAACTAACCTTTAACAGATAGTGTATATTAGCATATTTTTTCGGTTTAATCGTCTCGTATGCAATGGATTATTGTTGGCTACACAGTGGTCTCGGATATGAAGAAAATCTAACCCAAGACTCAGGACAAACCACTACTCCTTTTGCTGGTGTTCTCGCATGGAAGCAACAAATTGAGCAAATAAATAATCGGCATCATGAGGTCCCGGACTGGCTTCAGGATGATACTGTACGGAAAAAATCGGTAAGGTTTTATGTTTTAACCCTGCAACTGTGCGGTCATTCAAATTGAGATGGGTAATTTCAACATCCGCTTGTAAAGACGCTTCAGTTACCGCAAAACCATGATTTTGACTGGTAATTTCTACTTTTTGTTGTAAGCCAGCAGGCTGGTTTAGTCCACGATGTCCAAACTTAAGTTTAAACGTTTCCGCCCCAAGGGAGAGTCCGAGAATTTGGTGTCCCATACAAATACCAAACATTGGTTTTCCCCCTTTTAAGAGGGCTTTGGTGGTTTCAATGCCTGCCGTCACTGTAGCAGGGTCCCCTGGTCCATTGGAGAGAAAAATGCCATCTGGGTTATATTGTTCAATGGTTTCTGGGGGCGTATTCGCTGGAACCACAATGACGCGACAGCCATAACTCGCCAGACGACGTAAAATATTCCGTTTAATGCCAAAATCAATTGCCACCACAGTTAAAGCCATGGGATCATCTTGTTCCATCACAGGACGAAATTCCCAACTTTCTGCGGTGGGATCAGACCATTCATAAACTTCTTTGGTTGTCACTTCGTTGACTAAATTTAACCCTAACATCGAGGGGGCTGCCTTCACTTGGGCTAAAAGTTCTTGTTCATCGAGGATTTCACTGGAAATTGCCCCATTCATCGCGCCAGATGAACGTAAAATGCGAGTGAGGGCGCGGGTGTCAATGCCATAGATGCCAGGGATATTATGTTGGGCTAAGTAATCCGGAAGAGAAGCGCGCGATCGCCAGTTACTAGGAAAATAACAAACATTACGCGCAATCACGCCTCGCACT
>JAVLCL010000106.1:0-8845 GCA_031580825.1 Halothece sp. Uz-M2-17 | reverse complement strand
CAACAAGCCTTTTATGGTGTAGCAAGTCTTAATACATCAGCTAGCATTGGCATGGAAGGCGGTGGCGTTGCATATTGGGCGCACGCTGGCGGATTTATTTTTGGGGCGATTCTAGCACCGATTCTTGGTTTATTTGATAATAATCAGGACACTTATTATTAAAAGATTATTTGCTTTTTACCGTTTCATCAAGAAAAAACGTTAAGTTATACAGCAGTGCCATAGCAACCAATATCAAAGGCTTATGACTCCCAATGAACTTTTAATGTTAGTGGTTCTCCTCAGCCCTGGAATTTTACTTTCTGTTATCGTCATGGTGACATTTGCTGAAGGCGGTTAGACAGTAATCACGTACCAACTCTCCTTTTAATGAAGAAAGACTACCTAGTAGGGTGGGCAATGCCCACCCTACTAACTGCTGATCATTGCAATTAAATATCTTGACTATGATCCATGCGGGTTTCTAGTTCCATGCGCTGTTCCATTTGGCGCAAAAAGTAACCCGTCATCATCGCTGAAGCTAGCATATTGGAAAGATTATCTTGATCAGTGGTGACTTGCACTTGAAAATGTTCAGAAGGAAGCATCCCGACGAGTCCTTGCACATTTTGCGATACAATTTGTTTGGCATCGGGGCTGATGGAGCGAGCAATTTCAGCTAAAACATCAGGGTTTTGTTGTTGGAGATATTCCAAAAGAGAGTTATCCGATTGTTCATCAGAAGACGCGGATGATTGGTTGTCACTTGCGTCAGAATTAAAGAAGTTAGGGTCAAATACCATCAGTAAATGTTGTAGAGTTAAGACCTGCTTGTGAACCAGTTTAAACCATCATGGAATTTATCTCCACGTTGTTAAGCAATGCAATTTATTGATCAAGCCGAAATTGAAGTGATTGCGGGGAAAGGAGGAGACGGAATCGTCGCCTTTCGCCGAGAAAAATATGTCCCTGCTGGCGGTCCGGCTGGCGGAAATGGCGGGAAAGGGGGGTCTGTTGTTCTCGAAGCGGATGAAAATTTGCAGACGCTCTTGGATTTTAAATATAACCATTCCTTTAAGGCCGAAGATGGGAAACGGGGGGGACCGAAAAATAAAACAGGGGCAAATGGGCGCGATCGCGCGCTTCGGGTTCCTTGTGGAACCATTGTTTACGACCTCGATACGGAAGAAATTATTGCCGATTTAGTTTATCATCAGCAACAAGCCTGTGTTGCTCAAGGTGGGAAAGGTGGTTTAGGCAATCGCCATTTCTTGAGTAACCATAACCGCGCCCCAGAAAAAGCCCTTCCTGGATTACCCGGAGAAGAACGCCGTCTGCGCTTAGAATTAAAATTATTAGCAGAAGTGGGAATTATTGGTTTACCCAATGCGGGAAAATCCACCCTCATTGCTGCTTTATCTTCCGCTCGTCCCAAGGTTGCCGATTATCCCTTTACGACTTTAGTTCCCAATTTAGGCATTGTCCGTAAACCCAGTGGGGATGGGACGGTGTTTGCTGATATTCCGGGATTAATTGCTGGTGCACATCAAGGGGTGGGCTTAGGACATGAGTTCTTGCGCCATATTGAACGCACCAAGATTTTAATTCATGTCATTGATATCACTGCCGACGCTCCCTTACAAGACTATCAAACCATTCAAGATGAATTACTCGCTTATAAACCGAGTCTCGCGGAACGTCAACAAATTTTAGTCTTGAATAAGGTGGATGCAGTGGATGAAGAGATCGAAGCGGATGTGAAAGCACAATTTGCCAGTGTGACTCATGAGCCAATTTTATCTATTTCTGCTGTGGCGCGATCGCGCTTAGATGAGCTACTGAATCAAGTCTGGGAAGTTCTAGAACTGGTTCCTCATAGCGGGTAAGGGTCGAGAGTCGCCTCTGTTCCCTCCCTGGCGATTCCTGTAAGATTGGCTACCTTCAAAATCAAGCGGTCATGCTAAATTAAGCGCGATCTTTAATCAAAGTATTAGCTATGGCGCAGACATTTGTTGGCACCTTGAAAACCCTCTGGCGTTATCCCGTTAAGTCAATGCAAGGAGAAGAATTAGAAACATCAGATGTGGGAAAAAAGGGGTTATTAGGCGATCGCGCTTATGCCCTCTGGGATGTTGCAACCAGTCGTGTCGCCAGTGCTAAAAATCCTAAAAAATGGGCAGCCTTACTCAACTGCGATGCTAAATTTGCGCAGACTCCTGACACCAGTAAACCACTACCTCCTGTTGAGATGTCCCTTGCGAATGGGCTTCACCTCAGCAGTGAACAAGCTGATCTCAATACCCATCTTTCTGATTGGATTGGTCGTGAGGTAGAGTTTCTCACGTCTCCCCTAGAAACACCAATCCTAGATCAATACTGGCCCGATGTAGAAGGAAGAGCCTATCGCAACACAGTTAAAGAACTATTGATGCCCACGGGGACATTCTTCGATTCTTGTCCCATTCACGCTTTGACAACAGCAACCCTCGCTCATTTACAAACCCTTTATCCTACCGGTAATTTTGCCCTGCGTCGCTTTCGCCCAAATTTATTAATTGAAACAGACTCTCACGCCACAGGATTTGTAGAAAATGATTGGGTAGGGCACATGATCAGGATCGGGGAGAGTGTAACCTTACAAGTTGATACCTGTTGTCCGCGCTGTGTGGTGACTACCCTTGCTCAAGGGGAACTCCCCGAAGATTTAGAAATTTTGAAAACAACCGCTCGCCATAATAATGTTATTGCTGGGATTCGTCTCTCCGTTAAGCAAGGGGGAACAATTCATATTGGCGATCGCGTTTCGGTAGAACCACTGCATAATTAAGCACTCAAGTCGTCTTGCAATAAAGCAGTCGCACATAAATCTTCAATATTCCTCAAGTTTGGATCACCCGCCAAATAACTAATTCCCCGATGTAAATGTAAGCGAAATTGTTGAGCAAGGGTTTCTGCATCTGTTCCCAGCCCATCTTGATAACAGCGCTGTTTGAGAGCAAGAATAAAGAGATTGGACATTTCCCCGCCAAACACCCGCCAAGTCAGTTCTAGGTTGCTATCAGAGGGAATGGGAACTGGTGACGGCTTCGTCGGTTCAGCCAGAGACCGACAAAACGCCCATCGGCACAGAATATTCCATTGCTCGATTTTGGTATGACGTTTCAGTTTAATTAGTTGATCCCGTCCCGTTTTAGACAGGCGGATGCGTTCGAGGGGAGGTTCCATATTTTGGTTATTTGTTCTTCGTTCTTTGCTAACTGGTCACTGGTCACTAGTTACTGATTTAACCAAGAACTAACGGTTCTAACCACATCAGCAATCGGGATCTCTTCGGAATATTGGTCGGCGCGTTTGACCATTTCCACTTTTCCATCTTTAAGGGAACGTCCGGTGACAATGCGATAGGGAATCCCAATCAAATCCGCATCTTTAAATTTAACGCCGGCTCGTTCATCACGATCATCAAGTAAGACTTCAAAACCCGCTTCGGATAACTGTTGATAGAGAGTTTCTGCGGTTTCCAATTGTTGGCTATCAGTAATATTGGGAACAGTGATTACCACTTGGTAGGGCGCGATCGCGCTGGGCCAAATAATGCCATTTTTATCATAAGATTGTTCCACCGCAGCTTGCGCTAAACGAGAGACCCCAATGCCATAACAGCCCATGTAAAGGGGTTTTTCTATTCCTTGTTCGTTGGTATAAGTTGCCCCCATCGCTTGCGAATATTTGGTTCCCAGTTGGAAAATATGCCCCACTTCAATGCCACGAGCCATTTTGAGCCGTTGGTTGGGATCATGCACTGCGCGATCGCCGGTTTGCGCTTCCCGTACATCTACCACGGTTTCTGGGCGAGTAAATTGTTCTCCCCAGTTTGCGCCAACAACGTGATATCCCGTTTCATTGGATCCGGTGACAAAGTTTTCCAGATTAACCGCAGTTTCATCAATTAAGCGTAAAAATTTCGGTTCGACGATCTTACTGCCTTGAATATAATCATCACTTAAATCAGGCGCAATATAACCCAATGGTAAGGCTTGGGTTGCCCATTTTTTCTGGGCTTCTACATCAGGAACGTTTAAGTCAATTAAGGCTTGTGCACCATAATTCGGAGCTAAACTTGCAAGGAAGTTATTGAGTTTTACATCATTGACATCCTGATCCCCACGAATACTGACTAACACTAAAACTTGTTTATCGTTGTCATAAACCGCTTCGTAGAGAACATTTTTAACAACCGTAGTTGGGGAACAGCTTAAAAACTCACACAGGGTGGCAATAGTGGCAGTATTGGGGGTTTCTCGCTTTTCATAAGTAGTGAAGGGAGACGGTTGAGCTTCGGGAGGAATCGAAACTGCTTTTTCTAAATTTGCTGCATAGTTCCCATCTTCGGTATAAAGGACTTCATCTTCCCCTGCATCAGCAAGCACCATAAACTCTTGCGATGCCGATCCGCCGATCGCGCCAGAATCAGCTTCGACCGCCGTAAAATTTAAGCCACAACGCCGAAGAATATTGGCGTAGGCTTGACCCATCAAATTATAAGTTTCTTTTAAACTGTCAGAATCGGCGTTAAAGGAATACGCATCTTTCATAATGAACTCACGACCCCGCATCAGTCCAAACCGGGGGCGAATTTCATCACGGAATTTGGTTTGAATTTGATATAAATTTTGGGGAAGTTGGCGATAAGAGCGAATACTATCGCGCGCGATCGCGGTGATGACTTCTTCGTGAGTAGGTCCCAATCCCAATTGTCGCTCTTGGCGGTCAATGAGAGCAAACATAATTCCTTCTGCTTTCGTATAGGTTTCCCAACGCCCCGATTCTTGCCATAATTCTGAAGGTTGTAGTTGTGGGAGTAAGCATTCTTGCGCTCCAGCTGCGTTCATTTCCTCACGAACAATCTGGGAAACTTTATTTAAAACACGCCACATTAGGGGAAGATAAGCATAGAGTCCACTGCCAATGCGACGAATGTAACCCGCTCGCAGCAAAAGTTGATGACTCGGAATTTCCGCTTCGGCTGGGGTTTCCCTTAGCGTCACTAAGAGCATCTGAGACATGCGCATGGTTCGTTTTTCCTTAAATCAGTTAATTGGGTTCACGCTTAAGCTACTGTATCGCGTTTATCCTCTGAAAATTCCTAATCCCTCCACAATAGCATCACAACGTCATAGCATGATGTTAGCAAGGCAAAGCAATTCAGCCATCATTTGTTAGTATCGTAAATTTCGTTAAAATTTAAGAGCTTTTCACCGCATGCTGCTTTTTATGAACATACGTTTTAGCTCAGCAGTTCTTTTGCTTGCAGGACTCTTTTCTTCAACCTCAGTTTCGGCTCAATTTATAAATAATGAAAACAGTTGTCCCGCCCCGATTCTTTCTCGGCTCGATCGTCATGAAATTCAGGCAGGTGAGACGGTGGAAAGTATTGCTCAACAATATAATTTATTACCGGAAACGTTAATTCGTCTTAATCCCAGTTTGCAGCAAGACACACTTCCAGTCGGGACAGAAATTTTGATTCCGCCCTTTAATGGGGTGCGTATTGAAGTGCCAGTAGGAACCACTTGGAAAGACTTAGAAACTGCTTATGGAGTGCGTGCAGATGTTTTATTTGAACTCAACGGCTGTAACCCACAACCGCAAGTTGTTTTCTTACCCGGTGTCGCTTGGCAAAGTGAAGATCCCAAAGCAGTTTACAGCTATACTGGACTCACTCAATATCCCCTTCCGCAGTCGGGAGAGGTACTGCTAGATTATGGGTGGTATCAGAACTCAGAAACGGAACAACGTAGTTTACACAGTGGCATTGACCTCAGTGCCTCCGTAGGAACCTCTGTCTTAGCAGCAGAAGCAGGAACTGTCACCTTTGCTGGACAACATCCGATTTATGGGAATTTTATTATTATTAGTCATCCGGGCGGGAAACAAACTCGTTATGGTCACTTAAAAACGATCGCGCTACAAAATAATCAAGCAGTAACTGCCGGACAAACCATCGGTACAGTGGGAACAACAGGAAAACCTCATGCTCCAGATCCCCATCTCCATTTTGAAGTCCGTTATCAAACAGCCCAAGGCTGGGTTGCCCAAGACCCAGAAATTCATTTAAGTGCCATTTCTGAGTAATTTTTGATTTCAGTTCCTTAAAAAGTCTCGAATTAAGGTTTGCTGATGTAAAATTCGATCTTCTAACTGGTTTGCAATTCCTCCTTCATATCCGCCACTTTCATAGCCTTTTTGTACCATTTCCGTAACTGCCATATCTTCTTTCATAAACGCTGCAAACTCTTCAGATAACTGTTCAGCAGGAAGACTAAAATCAGGAATCCCATAAATTTCTAAATGAACTTGACAGGAATTAACGGTTAGTGGATCAATACGAATCCAAGCCAAAACTCCATCAGGTAGGGCTAAAAAATGTAAGTTTGGAAAAATGCCATAGGTAAAGAAACCATAGCGAGCTTTTTCCAAGGGAATGGTGTCTAAAATGGGATGATCTTTGCGCCATTGTTCTGTGGTTGGAGTGTAAAGTAAATTGACATAAGTATCAAAATAATGTTTATAATAACGGACTGCACCTTGCACTTTATTTAAAGTGTTACGATGAACAACCGGCACATGATAATCACATAAAGTATTATCATGATAAACTTTCCAATTACAAGCTACTTCATACGTCTCTTGAACCAGTAGTTTGGTTTCTGGCAGTCTATAGCCTTGAATTGTCTGTGGAATGCTACCAAGAAATGTTTTTAGCTCAGGGGCATTAGGGTTAAAAGAAACAAATAAAAATCCTTCCCATACGTCACAGCGAATTGCTTTTAAAGGATAATCTTCGAGTTTAAAATTTTCTGGAAATCGTTCTTGGGCTGGTGTTCCAATGAGCTTGCCCTCTAAGTTATAAACCCAAGCATGATAAGGACAAACTAATTGCTTCAGCGATTGTTGTCCTGATTCTGAACATAAAAGTGACGCACGATGAGGACACAAATTATAATAAGCTCGGATAAAATCCTTTTCAGATTGAATCAGTAAAATGCTAATATCAGAAATTTCAGTCACAAAAATATTATTGTCATGAAATAATTGTTTAATATCGCCAACATAAAGCCAAGTTTGATGGAAAATCTTTTCTTTCTCTTGGGAAACTAAATCAGAGTCAGTATAGAAATGTGCAGGAAAAAACTGGTGAGGATAGCCTTGATAGGATTGTAAATACTGTTTCATTTTCTTATTTTATTCCTCAAAACCTGAAATCACGATAAGCGCGATCGAATCTCATTTGCTCATCTCTGAGATCAATCACGCCATATCATTTTATTGGCAATTATTAATAAAGCCCCCACACAAGGTGAGGGCTTTCAATCAATCTAACAAATGTTAACCTTCTGAACGAACTCTAGTCGAGGTCAGGCATAGAAAGTACAGGTTCAGTATCACGGTTAATACCTTTTTCAAAACCGGCAGCAGCAGCACGAGCGCGACCCGCGTGCCATAAGTGACCGATTAAGAAGAAGAAGCCTAAAACAAAGTGAGAACCAGCTAACCATTGACGAAGGTTAACATAGTTGAAGGAGTTAGGTTCGGTAATAATACCACCTACAGAGTTGATAGAACCGTTGGGAGCGTGAGTCATGTATTCAGCAGCACGACGAAGTTGCCAAGGCTGAATATCATTGCGGATTTTATCCACATCAAGACCATTGGGTCCACGTAACGGCTCTAACCAAGGACCACGGAAGTCCCAGAAACGCATGGTTTCACCACCGAGAATAATTTCACCGGTAGGAGAACGCATTAAGTATTTACCCAGACCAGTCGGACCTTGGGACGTTGCAATATTTGCCCCTAAGCGTTGGTCACGGGCTAAGAATAAGAACGCTTGTGCTTGGGATGCTTCAGCGTTTGTCGGACCATAGAATTCACTGGGATAAGCAGTGTTGTTGAACCAAACCATTGCTGATGCAACAAAGCCCATCAAGGAAAGCGCGCCGAGGCTGTAGGAAAGATAGGCTTCACCAGACCAGACAAAGGCACGGCGAACCCAACCAAAGGGCTTGGTGAGAATATGCCATACACCACCAGCAATACAGATTAAGCCAACCCAAATGTGACCACCGATGATGTCTTCCATGTTGTCAACACCAATGATCCAGCCTTCACCACCAAAGGGAGAACTCAGCAGATACCCAAAGATCGCTGCTGGGTTGAGGGTCGGATTATTGATGACACGGACATCACCACCACCGGGTGCCCAAGTATCATAAACACCGCCGAAGAAAACGGCTTTGAATACCAGCAAGAGAGCTCCAATTCCTAAAATAATCAGGTGGAAACCAATAATACTGGTCATCTTGTTTTTATCTTTCCAGTCGTAACCAAAGAAAGAAGAATATTCTTCTAAGGTTTCAGGACCGCGTACGGCGTGGTAAATACCACCCAGACCAAGAACGGCAGAAGAAATTAAGTGGAGTACCCCAACAACGAAGTAGGGGAAAGTGTCAACCACTTCTCCGCCAGGACCAACACCCCAACCTAAAGTAGCGAGGTGAGGCAGAAGAATTAAGCCCTGCTCATACATGGGCTTTTCAGGGACGAAGTGACCCACTTCAAACAAGGTCATTGCGCCTGCCCAGAAGACAATCAGACCTGCGTGGGCGACGTGAGCGCCAAGTAATTTTCCGGAAAGGTTGATTAAACGAGCGTTACCAGACCACCAGGCGTAACCACTAGATTCTTGGTCACGACCAGCGCCGACAAATGTATTAGAGAGCGTTACCACGGGGTAGTACCTCCTCTGGGAATTCAAACTTCTGATGGGGTTGGTCATCCGGTGCCATCCAAGCGCGGAGACCTT
>JAVLCL010000105.1:0-8875 GCA_031580825.1 Halothece sp. Uz-M2-17 | reverse complement strand
CGGTGATCCTGCAATGTTAGTTGGGAGTAGTGAAAAAGCCCGTGACATTTTGAATTGGCAACCTCAATATGCTGACTTAAATGACATCATTGGTCATGCGTGGCAATGGCATCAACAGCGACATTGAATCTTGATCGGAATAACAAATTAAGAGGAAAGTGACCGCTAGAGAGAAATCGCTCTTCGGTCATCTCCGAGTGACACGATTCAACAATCAACCCATTCCTACTTTCCTCCCTAAAACCAGAAGATTCACATTTGGAGTAATCTCTTAATTCAAGAATGGCAAAAAAACAAAAATTTCCTCATCTTGTTGGCTCAAAATGGACGGCACAGAAACAAACATGGGGCTGGCGACATTTTGAAGTCGTTAATCGTAAAAATCAAGGGAAATGGGTCTTTGCAGAAATGGTTGCCTCTTGTGATGCTAATGTGCGCTTTTGGATTAATGCCCAACAATTAAAAGATCGAGATTTGTGGCAACCCGGTTGGACTCCTCTACAAAAATTATCAAAAATATCAAGTTGAGTTAGCCCTGAGATCCCCTCTCTTTTGATTAGTTCGTTTTTCTTGAGTCAGTTTCCAAAGAATAAATAACAAAGAACTAATCACACTTTTATCAATTTTTACTATAGCAAGACTTAGCAAGTCATATAATGAATGAGCCTCGTTTAGCTACTCATATTGAAGCAATTTTATACGTAAAAGCACAACCCCTTTCTTTGAAAGAAATTAGTGAATATGCCCAGCGCGATCGCGCGGATGTTGAAGATGCAATTTTAGAATTAATGTCTGATTATGCCCATCGTGACAGCGCTTTAGAAGTGGTGGAAACTCCTAATGGTTATACGCTACAATTGCGCTCTACTTATCAAAAACTACTTCATAATTTAGTCCCAGCAGAATTAGGGGTTGGCGCGTTAAGAACCCTCGCCGCGATCGCGCTCAAAAATCCGATTTTACAAACAGAATTAATTGAATTACGAGGGAGCAGTGCTTATCAACAAGTGCAAGAATTAGTTGAATTAGGCTTAGTTCAAAAACGCCGAGAAGGACGATCATATTGGTTAGAAGTGACTAATACTTTCTATCAATATTTTGAAATTGATGATATTAAAGAGATTTAGTTTTTCGTCATTAGTCCTTTGTTTACCCTCTCTTTTATCTTATAAATTGATTTAAATCACGAAAGCCAAGGAAAGGGAAAGGCTTGAAGGGTTGAGTTGATCCTACTTATGATTACTATATGTATTCTTCGATACAGAAAAGATGACGCAAAAAATACAAAATTTGACCGATTCCGATGATTAAATTGAATAATTACAGTTACGTGCTAACTGGGCTTCATTTTTCAAGCCTTAGTTACATCAGTTTAAAGTGACAAATCGCTAAAGCAGGAAAATTTGACGAATGATGTCTCACACTAAACGAAAAAAGAAGGAAACTGTCTCTGAACAGTATTCCCTTTGGAACTCACCTTTATTACAACCCTTACGCATAATTGCTCGTTCCTTTTCTCCCTATTGGTTTGCTTGCATTCCTTTAGTGGCTCTGATTTTGATTGTTACCCAAAGTGCAGCGCAAGCCCAACACGCCTTTGATCTCGAAACGGTTGATATGAGTGACCCCGCAGTGATTAAAGGTATTTTGGATACAGTATTTGTTTTTATTTGTGCTGTCCTCGTCATTTTCATGAATGCCGGCTTTGGCATGCTCGAAACAGGCTTCTGTCGCCAGAAAAACGCCGTTAATATTCTTTCCAAAAACTTAATTGTCTTTGGAATTGCGGTGATTGGATACTGGGCACTCGGATTTGCCTTCATGTATGGCTCTGGTAGTGCTTTTATGGGCTTTGCTGGCTTTTTCCTCTCGAGTAGCGACCCGGCAACCTACGGTTTAGATCCCTTCCCTAGCGGTTTACCCATTTCGGTCTCTTTCTTGTTCCAGGTTGCTTTTGCAGCAACTGCAGCAACCATTGTTTCTGGGGCAGTTGCAGAACGGATTAAGTTTGTGGATTTCTTAATCTTTTCTTTTTTATTAACCGCTATTTCCTATCCGATTACCGGACACTGGGTTTGGGGCGGTGGTTTACTCTCCTCCATCCCCTTTTTAGGCGGTGCTGGTTTCCATGACTTCGCTGGTTCAACGGTGGTTCACTCCGTTGGCGGTTGGGCTGCGTTAATGGGTGCAGCCTTTGTTGGTCCACGCACCGGTAAATATCGCGAAGATGGCAGCAGTAGTGCCATTCCCGGTCATAATATGAGTCTTGCTACCTTAGGCTGTTTAATTCTCTGGATTGGCTGGTATGGCTTCAACCCAGGTTCTGAATTAGCAGCAACCCCCAACATTACTTATATTGCGATGACCACCACTCTCGCAGCAGCAGCAGGTGGAATTGCTGCAACCTTCACTTCTTGGTTTAAGGATGGTTATCCTGACTTATCCATGATTGTTAACGGAATTCTTGCGGGCTTAGTTGGGATTACTGCTGGTTGTGATGCTATTCCTTATCCTTTTGCGGTTCTGACTGGTGTTATTGCGGGAATTATTGTTGTTTTCGCGGTGTCTTTCTTTGACAAAATCAAAATTGATGACCCTGTTGGTGCAATCTCCGTTCACCTTGTTTGTGGGGCTTGGGGAACCATTGCCGTTGCTCTGTTCGGAGGAGCCAACTTCGTTGCTCAAATCCTTGGCATCCTAACGATTGGTGGTTTTACAGTTCTCTTTAGTGCAATTGTCTGGGGCATCTTAAGAGCAACCCTTGGTGTTCGGGTTTCGATGGAAGAAGAAGTTCAAGGTCTCGACATTGGCGAACACGCTATGGAAGCCTACAGTGGCTTTGTAAAAGAAGCTGATGTTTTAAGCGGGGGGCGCAGTATCTCCTCCATGAGTAAAGGGGGAGAAATACCTCGCAGTTCTGAATCTTAAACTGACAAATAATCTCTTTGGGGGATTTTCCCCTCAGTCCCCCAATTTTGGGGGATTTTGTTTTTGTACAAATGCTCGAAAACATTAATGTACAGCAGTTCTGTCGCAAATCTTGAATGACAACTTAATGCAGAGACTTCTCAACTGCGCTAATATACGATATGCAGATAACACTCTGCTTTTTTTGTTGTTTTTCTTCACCTTTTCTGCTTTCAATCATGACTTCAACTACTCCCCGTCGTTATCACATCACCACCTTTGGCTGTCAGATGAATAAAGCTGACTCGGAACGTATGGCAGGTATTTTAGACGCGATGGGCTATCAAGCAGAGGATGATCCATATCTTGCTGATCTTGTGGTTTATAATACTTGCACGATTCGAGATAATGCCGAACAAAAAGTTTATTCTTATTTAGGACGACAGGCAAAACGGAAACAACGGAGTGCTGATTTAACATTGATTGTTGCGGGATGTGTGGCGCAACAAGAAGGTGAAAAGTTGTTACGGCGCGTTCCCGAATTAGATTTAGTCATGGGACCGCAACACGCCAACCGCCTTGGGGATCTTCTAGAACAAGTGCAGGAAGGGAATCAGGTGGTTGCAACTGAACCCATTTATATTATGGAAGATATCACAAAACCACGGCGAGATAGTGATATCACTGCTTGGGTAAATGTTATTTATGGGTGTAACGAGCGTTGCAGTTATTGTGTTGTTCCCAATGTGCGAGGGGTCGAACAATCTCGAACCCCAGAAGCGGTTCGGGAAGAAATGGAGATTCTAGCAGAACAGGGGTATAAGGAAGTAACCCTATTAGGACAAAATATTGATGCTTATGGGCGCGATCTCCCTGGTTCTACTCCAGAAGGACGACATAAGCATACGTTTACAGATTTACTCTATTATGTTCATGATGTGGAAGGAATTGAGCGGATTCGGTTTGCAACCAGCCATCCTCGCTACTTTACAGAACGTTTAATTCGCGCTTGTGCAGACTTACCAAAGGTGTGCGAACATTTCCATATTCCCTTTCAGTCTGGGGATAATGACATATTGAAAGCTATGTCTCGCGGTTATACTCATGAAAAATATCGGCGGATTGTGGATAAAATTCGTCACTATCTCCCTGATGCTGCCATTAGTGCCGATGCAATTGTCGGCTTTCCTGGGGAAACAGAAGAACAGTTTCAGAATACGTTGCAGTTGGTGGAAGATATTGAATTTGACCAATTAAATACGGCTGCTTATTCTCCTCGTCCAGGGACTCCCTCTGCAAAATGGGATAATCAATTAGGTGATGAGGTCAAAAGCGACCGTTTACAACGGTTAAATCATTTGGTTTCGACCAAAGCATCCGCGCGATCGCGCCGTTATTTGAATCGCACAGAAGAAGTCTTAGTGGAAGGGCAAAATCCTAAAGATCCCTCACAAGTGATGGGACGCACTCGCACCAACCGCTTAACCTTCTTTGCGGGTGACATTAACCAACTGCGCGGAAAGCAAGTTCCGGTGAAAATTACCGAAGTCAGAGCGTTTAGTCTCACTGGAGAAAGCGTCTAAGTGGCAAGACTCGCGGGTGGGGTGACTTCTTCTTGGAGAAACTGCATCACCTTTTGTTCAATTTGTTCTGAGGCACAGGCGATCGCGTCATGTCCGCAGTTTTCGAGGATTTCTAAACGGGAATTGGGCATTTTTTGCTGTAGGGTTTCCCCATGTTCAAGGGGAAACCAACGATCGCGATCGCCCCATAAAATCAGTGTGGGGCAAAGAATTTCTGCTAGATTCTCTTGCACGTAACTAATTAAGTTGGGTTCTTGGCGTTCTAAGCATTCAATTTCTCGCGCTGCTTGCTGTAAAGTCTGCGTAAAGTGCGCGATCGCGCCCGGATTTTCAATAAACGGATAAGTCAATGCATAAACATCTTCATAGCGACTCATGGCGGGCGTAGCAACCACCTCTCTCCGCGCCAACCGCACCGCTTCTCGCACGAGAGGAGCTAAGGGTTTGACTAACCGGGACTGATCAAACTCTCTCACCACCGCTAAGGGAATTTTTGAGAGAAAACGCATACTAACACTGGGTAAGGCTTCAGGGAAAATTGCAGCATTAACCAAGACCAAACGCTCAAAATATTGGGGATAATCCAGTGCGGATGCTAACGTAACTAGCCCTCCTAATGATTGAGCAATTACCGTTGCCGGTTCATCACATAATGCAGCAATCACTTGTGGTAATTCTTGTTGTAACTGGGTGATTTTCCACTGAAATGGCTTATCAGAAAAACCATGTCCCGTTGCATCAAATGCAATGACCCGATAGTGCTGAGCTAAAATCGGAATCAGTCGTCGCCAACTATAACTCCAACTGCCAATCCCATGTAAAAAAATAATCGGTGCTCCCTCTCCTCTTTCACCATAAGCAAGGTGATGAATTTCACCTTCAGGGCTAGATACAGGTAACTTTTTTTGCCCCTCGGGAAAAGTATTTTGCCACCAATTTTTCATTGCCTTACCTCTCCTCCAATGAGATTATTTTCGGTGTTGAACTAATAGTTAACAACTTACAACTTCAGAATCAAGTGTAAATTTAATATAACAAATCACTGTTAATTATCAAATTCTCATTTTCTTAATTTAACCCATTCCTAGTCTAGTCATAATATTTTGATAACTTTTTCAACATTGTGATTTCCCCTTTAGAAAAAATAGAGAACAACCTTTTGATAATTGAACCTTATTTTTTTAAGAGCCAATGCATCAATTTTTATTTATTAGCGATTTAGATAACACCTTGATTGGGGATAATTACGCCCTAAAAAAACTCAATCAAATCTTACAGAAAAGGCGAGAAAAAGATGGCACAAAAATTGTTTATGCAACCGGACGATCTTTATTTTTATATCGAAAACTGACGATAGAGAAATCCTTAATTCCACCGGATGCTTTGATTGCTGCTGTAGGAACAGAAGTTTATCTTAACCCAGAAAATCGAGAAATTGATCACGAGTGGGCAAAGCTCTTGTCTCAAAATTGGGAACGAGATAAAATTTTAGAAATTACAGAAACCTTTCCCGAACTTATTCCACAGGTTCAATCAGAACAAGGACAATTTAAACTTAGCTTTCATCTAGCTTCTGATACTGCTCAGATAACAATTCAGCAGCTAGAAAAAAAACTACAAGAGGTTTCCTTGGCAAGTAAACTTATTTACAGTGGAAGTAAAGATTTAGATGTGATTCCCCAGCCAGCTGATAAAGGACTAGCCGTTAAATTTTTACAAAATAAGTGGGAATTTACGGATCAAAAAACTGTTGTTTGTGGAGATTCAGGAAACGATATTGCCCTCTTAGATACCGGACAACCTCGCGGAATTTTAGTGGGAAATGCTCAAGTTGAATTGCGAAAATGGTATCAGAATAATCAAACAGATTATCGTTATCTTGCTCGCAACAATTATGCAGCAGGAATTGAAGAAGGGTTAAAATACTTTAATTTCATCTAAACTACTGATCATAAAAATTTTCTAACTAGCGAGGTCTATTCTCAATCTTGCTTCTTGAAGACATACATTTCAGTAATGAACAATTAACCAAGAAAAGCTATAGCATCATGAGTCAAATCGTTCCTACTTCATCTCAACCTTTAACAAAAACACCATTAATTGAACTGAAAGGAATTTCTAAAACCTTCGGAACAAACGTCATTCTAGATGCAATTGATTTAACCGTTTACGAAGGCGAAGCCTTGGTTATTATTGGTCCTTCTGGTACCGGAAAATCAACCATTCTCAGGATTATTGCGGGGTTACTTGCCCCAGATAGTGGCGAAATTTATGTTAAAGGACAACGGCGAAAAGGGTTAATTGAAGAACATGATGATGGTATGAATATTAGCATGGTCTTTCAACATGCAGCCCTGTTTGACTCTCTAAGCGTTGATGAAAATGTCGGCTTTTATTTATATCAAAATTCCCGCTTACCTCGCGAGACAATTCGGAAATTAGTCGAAGAAAAACTGGAAATGGTGGGTTTACCGGGAACAGCAGATCTCTCTCCCGCTGAACTTTCAGGAGGAATGAAAAAACGAGTCAGTTTTGCACGGGCAATCATGTCAAACCCTGACGATCCCGCCAGTTGTCCTGCTGCCATTTTATATGATGAACCCACCGCCGGACTCGATCCCATTGCCTCAACCGTTATTGAAGATTTAGTCCGTCAACTCCAAGATACGAATAGTGGATGTGGCACTTATATCATGGTTAGCCACCAAGATAGCACGATTCGTCGTACTGCTGACCGGGTTATTTTTCTATATGGTGGTAAAGTACAGTGGGAAGGCAAGGTTAATGAAATTGATACCACGGATCATCCGATGGTACGACAATTTTTTAGTGCTAGCGTTGAAGGACCGATTCAGGTTGTTGCTAGCTAACACATTCCAAAGCAATTAAGGATATCAATATGCGATCGCGCACAATTCGAGAAGGTTCTGTCGGTTTATTAATTTTATTTGGGTTTATCTTATTTGGCGGGCTTTTTATTTGGTTAAGAGGGTTTAAAGTTGGGCAACAAAGTTATAACATTACGATTGCTTTTCGGAATGCTAATCGAGTGATTGCAGGGTCACCAGTCCGTTATCGCGGAGTCAATGTGGGAGAAGTAGTAAGTATTAATCCTAATGCGAATGGGGTTGATATTGAAGTGGAAATTAATCGTGTTGATCTTAGTATTCCCCGAGAAAATTTATTAGTAGAAGCCAACCAATCTGGTTTAATTGGAGAAACTTCAATTGATATTTATCCTCAAGTAGAATTAGCCTCAAATCAAGGCGGAATTAATCCCCTCAGCGAAGATTGTAATTCTCAACTTATCGTGTGTCAAAACGATACAATTCAAGGAGAAGTAGGGGCAAGTCTTGATGTTTTAATTCGGAATACAGCAGAAGCTGCGGAATTAATCAGCGACCCCGAACTATTTAATAATTTAAAAAATGTTGCTAGAAGTGCCACGGAAGCTGCTGATGGAATTGCAGAAGTAAGTCGAGAATTGTCAATAATTTCTGGCGATGTCAGTCAACAATTAAAAGTGTTAACGACAACGACTTCTGAACAACTCCGAGTTTTAACGAAAACCACTGAAAAAACTGGAGAGCAAGTAACAGCTACAGCAGCAGAAGCTGAAAGATTGATTAGAAGTGTCAATCGTCTTGTGGTCGCAAATGAAAAAAATGTAGAAACGACCCTCCCAGAAATTAGTGCCACCAGTCAACAACTGAGTCAATTAGTTGAAACAGTAGTACCCACCTTAGAAACCATTAATAGTAATTTAGACGCAGCGGATACAGAAGAACTGATTCGTAACTTAGAAACTTTAACAGCCAATGCAGCAGCAACTTCTGAAAACTTAAAAAAAGCCTCATCAACTTTCAGTGATCCCGAAAATTTAGTCTTACTCCAACAAACTTTAGATTCAGCACGGGCAACGTTTGAAAATACTCAGAAAATCACTTCTGATTTAGATGAATTAACAGGAAATCCTGAATTCCGGCAAGATTTAGAAGATTTAATTAAAGGGTTAAGTGAATTACTCTCTTCTACTCAAGAATTGGAACAACAATTGGCAATTGCTGAAACCAATCATTTAGAATTAAAGAAGAAGTAACTAATCTTCTAAAGAAGAGAGTAGTTGTGCTGTGATAGCAATTTTGCAAAAACGAATCGTTACCAGTTGATGGAAATTCAATTGTTTCCGGTTAAAGAGTTGGCAGTGGCGGTGAAAGTGTAGGAAAGCGATACTCAGGTGATGAGCGAGTTTTTTTCGCTTCTGGTGAGAGGAAACTTTTTCTAATTGATCCCGCGTTAAAATCAGTTGATAGAGGAATTGCCAATCTTCTTTTGTTAACACACTAGGCAAGGAAAAAGAAAGGGGCTGCCCTTGTTGAGTGGGG
>JAVLCL010000104.1:0-8887 GCA_031580825.1 Halothece sp. Uz-M2-17 | reverse complement strand
TTTGTTGTATATTGGGCAGAAATTAAATCTAAGGTTCGTTGACGAAACTGTTGATAATATCCCCAATGATAAGGAATTGCATATTCTGACCCAACTAAAATTGAACGCTGGGCAAATGTGGGTAAAAAATTGGCTTCTGCTGCTAAAGAGGCGACTAAACTATCAACTGGTTCATCTTGCAGAAACTGATATAATTCCGGTGTGTTTCCTTCTCGATAAGCTGTGGTGGGAAAACCGTCTAGTAACAGAGGATAAAACAGTAAAGGGATTCCTAAAACAAGTGTTGTGATTAAGGGCAGCAGAAATTTAATGAAGCGAGTCCGTATTTTCTGAGCATTTTGAATCGCAGCATCAATGAGAATAATAATGACAAATCCTGCGGTGATCGTAAATAAAATCCGCAAACTATGTTCGGTGTAACGGCTAGGTAGATGTAACCGAAATAATAATAAATGAGCAGCGGTAAACATGATTCCCGAAGCAAGAAACAGTTGCGGTAAAACAATAATTTTTTCACTAAGTGTCTTGGTTAACGGAAATGTTTTCGGAAATAAAATTAAGAAAGGTAGTAATATTCCTAAACTATTCGTAACCGGTGTTAAGGCTGAAGCCAGACGTAATCCAGAACGCCCTTTTAACCAGAACTGACTCGGTTCATCCGGATAAAAAAAGCGCGATCGACCTCCTGCTAAAAATTCGGGTAACTCCTGAGCTTGTTCTGGTGTGATGACAGGCGCAAATTCATTTGTATTTAAAGCAAACGGAAGCATTACGATGATCGCAACGATTAATCCGAAACCACTCAACCAACGATTTGTTAAACTAGGGGTAATGAAAACTTTTTTATCTTTAAATATAAAAAAACGAAGAAATAGAATTACTGACGTAATTAATAAAATCTGGGGGTAAAATAAACCTTGCAGGGTAACCACAACTAACGTTGCTAATAGCCGTTGTTTGAGGAGGAAATAAAGGAAGGCAAGAAATAAAGGATAAATAAATGCTTTTTGCGCTCCTGAAACCACCGCAGCAGTAAATCCTAAACTTTGCATCAGCAGGAGGGTACTACTAAAAGCAGCAGCCGGAATGGGAAATAGGCTTAAACAAACCCCAAAACAAAATGTGGCTGTCATTAAATTCAGAATAACTGGCAGCAGTTTATTCCACAACAAAGGATCAATCCCCAATTGGGCGGGGAACCAATAGACAAACTGATACCCCCAAGGAGCAACACTTTGAAAATAATTTGCAATTAAATCCTCTGGAAATAAGGTTGGATTCAGAAAACGACGCATCCAAAAAATATGTTGTAGTGCATCATCTTGAACCATATAGTCACTGACGAAGGCTTCTTGTAGCCCGAGTAAACTATAGGTGAGTGTAAAGGTTAAACTCAACGCGAACCAGAAGCGAATTGAACCGCGCGCTCTCAAAAAATAAGCCAACTTCTGCCAACTATAATCAAATTTCATTCAGGAGAATTTCGCCCCCATTATTACTATTTTTTCTGACCTCTAATCAAGATTAATCAATTTAAGATTAATGTGCCATAACTATCATTTTGCATCAATCGCACCATCTTTAGACCAAACAAGCTATGATCGATATCAGTTTTAATTTGTATTATTTATGTCATCAGAAGAACAAACAAATAACCATCCTACTTTTCCCCTTGTTGCCATTGGAGCGTCTGCTGGCGGACTGCATGCCTTAGAACAATTCTTTTCTGAAGTTAAAACCAATAGTAGGGTTGCTTATTTGGTACTGGTTCATTCTTCTGTAGAGCATCCCCATGTTTTACCAGAAATTTTACAACGTAGCACATCAGTTGCCGTTTCCGTCGCTGAAAATCATAGTGCTATTGTTCCCAATCATATTTACATCATCCCCCCGCAAATGGCAGTTCGGATTGAGCAAGATTACATTTATCTCACCTCAATTGAAAGACGACAAATTCTTTCTGCGATTGATATGTTTTTTAGTGCCTTTGCTGATAATGAGCCTGAACGAACAGCAGGGATTATCCTGTCCGGAATGGGGAGTGATGGCACACTGGGAGTGAAAGCCCTGAAAGCCCGAGAAGCATTAGTCTTTGCCCAATCACCAGAAACAGCAGCTTATCAAGAAATGCCGGAGAGTGCTATTGCCACGGGGTTGGTCGATGCCATTTTACCCCCAGCCGAAATGCCCCGCATAATTGAGCAGTATTTTGAACAGAAAGCTGTGATCTCGGAAGACGTGACACCGGAAGAATGGTTAGGTGAAATTTTTAATCTGCTCCGGACTCACATTGGGCATGACTTTTCTTATTATAAGCAAAATACCTTGCTGCGTCGGATTCAACGACGGATGAACCTCCATCAATTAGAAACCTATGCTGAATATCTGAACTTTTTAAGGGATAATCCGAAAGAAGTCAACAATTTATTTCGTGAATTTTTAATTGGTGTGACCAGTTTTTTTCGAGACCCCAATGCCTTTGAGCTTTTACAGGAGGAAATTCTCCCGCCCATTTTAGAGTCTCTCCCTGATGATGGCACGTTTCGGGCTTGGATTCCCGGTTGTTCTAGTGGTGAGGAGGTCTATTCTTTAGCGATTATTTTGCGGGAATTGATTGATGAGATGCCAAAACGGATTAATTTACAGTTATTTGGAACCGATATTGATCAACTAGCCATTGATCGCGCCCGAGAAGGGCTATTTCCCGCCAGTATTGCCACGAATGTTACTCAGCAACGGTTAAGACGGTTTTTTCGACCGGAAGGTCAGTTTTATCGCGTCAGTCGAGATATTCGCTACTCTGTGGTGTTTTCCTTACAAGATGTCCTCAAAGATCCCCCCTTTTCTCGTTTGAATTTGCTCAGTTGTCGCAATCTCTTGATTTATCTCAATGAAGAAGCGCAAAAACGACTGTTGCCTTTATTTCACTATACTCTGCAACCTTCAGGAATTTTGATGTTAGGGGGTTCGGAAACCATTGGCAGCTTTCAAAATTTATTTTATACCTTAGACCATAAAAATAAGATTTTTCAACGGCGAGAAGTCGCGCGATCGCTGCGTCAATCGGTTCAATTCCCTACCGGATCATTCCTCAATTTGACTTCACCCCGTCGTCCCGTTCCCACCTCTCGGCAAGCAGAAGATAACAATTTGCAACGGGCAGTGCGAGAAGTTCTACTGGAAGAATTTTGTCCGACAGCAGTTCTCATTGAAAGTAGTGGACAGATTCTTCATGTCCAAGGGCGCACCGGTAAGTTTTTAGAAACGGTCAGCGGTCCTCCTAGCAGTAATATTTTTGATATGGCGAGGGAAGGATTAAGAGTGGAACTTGCCTCGGCAATTCGGGCTGCTATTTCTTCTGGTGAAATGGTCACTCGCCAACACGTTCCAGTTCGTAATAATGGGGAACGAGAGTTAGTCAAATTTTCGGTTAAACCATTAGGAAACCCAGAAGGATTAGCCGGTCGCCTCCTCATTTTATTAGAGGTGCTTGAAACCCATTTACAAGAAGATAACGAAGATAATGCGGTTCAAAATTTCTCGCTCCAACAACGAGATACTCGCATTACAGAGTTAGAAAAAGAATTGCAAAACACCCGCGAAAGTCATCAAACGACCATTGAAGAACTAGAATCGTCTAATGAGGAACTACAAGCCACGAATGAAGAACTAGAATCGTCTAATGAGGAACTACAAGCCACGAATGAAGAATTAGAATCTTCAAAAGAAGAATTGCAATCGTTAAATGAAGAACTACAAACTCTCAATGAAGAACTACAAACAAAGGTAGAAGAATTATCCGCAGCGGAAGATGATATGCGGAACTTGCTCAACAGCACTCATATTGCTACAATTTTTGTAGATCAGCAACTACAAGTGAAACGCTTTACGCCCCAAGCCCGAGAAATTATTAATTTAATTCAAAATGATGTCGGTCGCCCCCTTGAACACATTACGACCAATTTACAGAACGTAAAACTCGCTGTAGATTTGCAACAAGTCTTAGAGACTCTCAACCCAAAAATTGAAACCGTACAAACCAATGATGGGACATGGTATCAAATGCGGATTATGCCCTATCAAACTACGGATAACCGTATTGAAGGAGCAATTTTAACCTTTACTCATATTGATGACTTAAAACAAATCGAAGAGCAATTCGCAGAAGTTAATATTGAACTAGAGCAAATTAAAACCGTGATTGGAGGTCTTTTAGAGGCAAATCCAATGCCTTTAATTTTACTGAATCCCGACCAGAAAATTGTGAGGGCAAATGAGGCACTGTACCAGTTACTCAATCTCAGGATTGGAGACAACTTACAGGATTTAGAACAGTCTTTAGCACAACAGCTTGAGCCTTTTTTACAAGGAAATGAAGATTTTTCAAGTGTTATTGATTTCAGTTATTTTTCCGAATCAAGTCACTATTATTATCAAGTCAATGCCAGAGTGATTAGAAATGTTTTTCAGGGGACAAATTACTTTTTATTGAGCTTTCAAGACATAGAAGATAGTGATTCTAATAACGAATAACGAGATCATAAACGGTTGGAGAGTCATCATCATATTTATAGTGCTAGGCAATTTGCCCCATTAGACGATAACTCGATTTTAGAGTTTAACCCTGTCCTAAACTGAATACGTACTGCTATAACCAATAATTGATAAAATTAGTTATAGTATTGATAACACAAAATTAAAAAAAATTGCTTGATACCAATCCTTTCAAAAAGGAAAATAATTTATAGTCAATAATTGAATATTTCAAATTCTTCTGTTGAGTTGTAGCGTAATTCAATCTATAGAACAAACATTGAATCTAACCTCGACAGTCTGATCTAGCAGTCAGGAATCAGTTGTGAGAGAGCAATTCTGGTTTAAGGCAATAGGCAATTTGCCCCAGGCAACAAAAATTTCTTATGAATCATTGCTGATTCCTATATGATATGTAAAAAAATTTTAATTGAACATCAAAATAGATTATCGTCTGGGAAAAAAACTATGGATCATAATATTCAGAATGACCTCGAAAAGTTACGTCAAGAAGCGCAAACTCGTTTAACTCAGCGCATCTCCCAAGCCCAATACGACCTAGAACTTTACCAAACGGAACTCGAAATTCAACATGAAGAATTGCGTCGGTCTTATCATGAACTCAATAATCTTTATGAAGAATATTGGTTCCTTTACTATTTTGCGCCTTGTGGTTATATCACCCTCAACCACAACCGCCTTATAACCCGCGTCAATCACAAAGCAGCGGAATTGCTCACGTCTAAAGACTCTCTCTTGATTAATTTAGGATTTTCACGTTTTCTGGCGAAAGAGGATCAAAACTTGTTCTTGCAGAGGCTCGAAAAAGCAGAACACAGTGGAGAAACTGAACACCTCGAAGTACAACTTACCCCAAGCGAACAGAAACCGACTTGGGTTCGCCTCGATGTTCAACCCCACTTCACCCAAGGGGGTAAGGTCAGCCAGTGGCAAATTACCCTGGTTGAACTAAAATCAACCTAGCAAGCAGCAGAAAAGTGATCCTAATTGTCGGATTAGGCATTTTTCTCCCCAAATCGGGTTATTATAATTAGCAGAACTAACTAATCAGATCAGATCCCTTCTCTAGAAGAGTCCTCATCTTTGCTCAGGGTTGGGATTGCAAGGGATTTTATTGTTAATCGCACGCAATTGCCCGATTTTATGGGAATAATATTTAGTGTTTCCTATTATCTGATAAATCCTGTGATGTAAAAATGATTAAAATCACAATAGAGTAGGTAAAATGGATGAAAATCTGATTTATCGCATCCAAGAACTGCGTCAACAAGCCCAAAGACGACTCGAACAGGTGGAACGGAAAACCCCTTTTAATGAAGCCACTGCTGCTGATTTGGCTTATGAACTCGAAATTCATCAAACAGAATTACAACTGCAATACGAAGAACTACAAAGAGCCTATGATGAATTAACAAGCCTTCATGAAGAGTTTTGGTCGCTTTATGAACTTGCCCCTTGTGGCTATATTACGTTAAGCCCTGATGGCATTATTACTCGGATTAATAGTCGCGGATCTGAGATTTTAGGAACCTCTCAATCTCCCCTGACTTATCTGGGATTTTCTCGTTTTATTGCACCAGAACATCAGATGTTGTTTTTCTCAGCTTGGCGAGAGGGGAAACGAACTGGAGAGAAACAAGGGTTAGAATTGGAAATTCTGCGTCGAGATCAATCTCGGATCTGGGTTCATCTTGATCTACAAATGAGAGTCGATGACGAAGGAAACCCGAGACAATGGCAACTGACGCTAACTGATGTCACTGCGGAAAAAGAGGGGCAAAGAGCACGAGAAAAAGCAGCACAACTGCAACTGATTAATGATTCTATACAAGGGGGGATTGCTTATGTCGATCGCGCACAACGCTTTCAGTTTATTAATAAAACCTATCAAACATGGTTAAACCAAGATGAAACAGAAATTATCGGGAAAACAGTAGAAGCGGTTTTGGGAAGTGAGAGTTACGGCAAGATTGAGGACTATATCAAAACAGTCTTTACTGGAAAAACAGTTACTTATGAATGCACCCTGCCTCATCACCAACCAGCAACACGGGATGTTTTAGTGACTTTAGTTCCAGACTGGAGAGACCAAATCGAGGTGGAAGGCTTTTATGCACTGATTATAGATATTAGCGAACGCAAACAGCAGGAACTGGAAACGATAGAACAAGAACAGTTTTTACGGAGTATTTATGAAGGCATTGGGCAAGCCATTTTTGTGCTTGATGTTACTGATGAGGGCGAATTACAATGGGCTGATTTAAATCCGATCGCGCAACAGTTAATCGGTTACTCTAATGCAGACATTCAAGGTAAGCGTTTAGACGCTGTATTAAGCCCAGCCTTAACCCAAAATTTTCGTCAACATTATACTCAGTGTGTAACTCAGGGGAGTAGTGTCACTTATGAAGATTATTTTTATTTCAATGAAACCAATCAGGCTTGGTTAATTACCCTCACCCCTCTTTTGAACCCAGCCGGAGAACTTCATCGCATTGTCGGAACGGGCGTTAATATTAATGAACGCAAAGAATTAGAATTTGCTCTGCGTGAACAAGCAGAACGGGAAAAGTTACTGAACTCCATTACCGCTTCAATTCGTCAAAGTTTAGATTTACAAGAAATTGCCATGCACTCTCTCAACAAAATTCTAGAACTGTTTGCGGTGAATCGGGCTTTGTTAGCGGTGGCTTCTCCTGAGCAACAGGAATTTGAATTAGTGCGTTTAGTCTGCGATGACGGGAAAGAAATCATCAATGATGCTAAACTTGCCACTTGTGATTATCCCCTTGCCCAAGCCTTATTTCAAGAGTATGACTGTCTTGTGGTATCGGATGTGGCAAATGAAAACCTTGCTCCGCAAGTGCGAGACGTAGTAGAAAAATGGGACGCGCGATCGTTGCTAGCCACGCCCATTTGGTATGATGAAACGCTACAAGGGGTACTGTGTTTACAAATGTGCGATCAAGTTCATAACTGGACTCCCCGTGAGCAAGACTTAATTCAAGAAATTAGCGATCAACTCGCGATCGCGCTGCGTCAATCTCAACTCTACCAACAATTACAACAAGAATTAAGTGAACGCGGTCGTCTTGAGGATCAACTGCGTTATGAGGCAATTCACGACCAACTCACCGGTTTACCCAATCGCATCCAGTTGATGGATCGCTTAGAAGAAATGTTACACTCAACGCCCTATAATCGTTTTGCTGTTTTATTTCTCGATTTAAATGGCTTTAAATCTGTTAATGATACCCTCGGACATACAGTTGGCGATCAACTACTGATTATTGTTGGTAAACGGTTAAGTCATAATTTACGAGAACAGGATTTATTGGTTCGCTTTGGTGGCGATGAATTTGTGATTGTCTTAGATGATATTCAAGAACAAGACAGCGCGATCGAAGTTGCCCATCGTATCCACCAAACTTTAACCCGACCTGTCACCCTCAATGGAGTCGAGATCACCATTAGCACCAGCATTGGTATTGTGTTCGATCATCCCAACTACACCGATCCCACACCGATTTTACGAGATGCAGATATCGCCATGTACCAAGCAAAAAATAGTGGCGCATCTTACGTTATTTTTGATCCTTCAATTAGCGTCTAATTAGCGCAAGGAGGGCAAACAGCCGTACAAGAGGAAGAAGCCTTTTGGGACAATCATTGCTTAGGGGATGACCCTTTAAAGCAAATGCAGACAGTTAAAAACTTTTGTTCTAAAAGTGATCTTGATTATTCAAGATGTTTCACTGTTGCATTTGATAACTCATGTAATTTATGAGCAATTTCTGTTCTATGACATTTTGCACAATTCATTTCTGCACAAAGTAACAAAATGTTTTCTCCCTTAGATATTTCTGCAATTTCAGATAATGTTTTGTCGGCTTCTTCCTGTTCTGGAGGAATCCAATGACTATTACCAGATATATTTCCAAGGGATGTTTTTGACATATATGTAATGTTTTTAGAAGAACACAGTTTCTCAATGGCATCCCCGTACCACTTTCTCGACCAAGCTCTGGGACTTAATCTGACATCAACAATACAAGTGATGTTATATTTTTTAATGTATTCAAGAAGAGTATCATAACTTTTTCGGTTTCCATACCCAAAAGTTAGGACAAGATTTTGATTTGATTGTATAGAATAAGACATTTTGACAATTAAAATAATTCTATTTGTATTGTCTCATTTTCTGGTAACTTCGGTGGATAGAAAATACCAATAATTAAAAAAGTTTTTGGGTATCTCTTCAAGTTACCAACGAGGAAATAAATATCTCTTTTTTGTAAACAATATCGGCTTCAGATAAAATAATTTCTTCTTC
>JAVLCL010000103.1:0-8936 GCA_031580825.1 Halothece sp. Uz-M2-17 | reverse complement strand
CGATCGTCGATGCGCTCGTCGCCCGCGGCGCGTCGGTGCACCGGCTGCACCAGGCGGGATATAATCACCGTTGAGTCCGTGGCGTAAGTTTTGGATTTCTTGCGGGGTTGCTTTCAGTTTTGGGAGTAAATCTGTTTGAATCCAAGTTAGTTCTTTTTGGAGTAAGGGAGGGAGAGAAGAGAAGGGTTGATTATCTAAAATATGGGTAGAAATTAATTCTGCTGCATACTCTTCTAAGAGGGCGACGACATCCCCAATAATGCGAGAACTCGATAGATTTTTAGGGAAAGAAGTTTGGTTTTGATCGTAAGAGAAGGGTTGAGAATAGTCAGTGGTTAACGGATCGAAATCGAGATGATACGATTGCGCGATCGCGCGGGTAATTCCGATATGATTTTGACTAGGAGAACGAGCAATAGAAAGGATTAAATCTCGCAGTTGTCTCCCTTGTGGACAGTTGCCAAAAATATGTAAACCGTCTCGAATTTGGGCTTCTTTTAGGTCACATAAATAACCATCTGCTAGGGTTAAAAATTCACTCACGCGATCGCGATTAAACTCTTCCATTCCGAAGTCTTGATGCAGATTTTCTGCAGTGACTAATTCCGTAATTTTATCTGCAATCAAAGGAAGCCGAGTAGGATCGAGGGTTTGCGCTTCATAGTATTCATCAATTAACCCTTCCAACTGTTGTAATGATCCATATAATTCAGCACGAGTTAAAGGCGGAGTTAAATGATCTAAAATCACACCATGAGCGCGACGTTTAGCTTGTGACCCTTCTCCGGGATCATTGACAATAAAGGGATAAAAATGAGGAATGGAACTCAGCGCAATTTCAGGATAACAAGTTTCACTCAAACTAATACTTTTTCCCGGTAACCATTCTAGATTTCCATGTTTTCCCACATGAATAATTGCTTGCGTTTGAAAATCTTGACGTAACCAATGATAAAACGCGAGATACTCTGGTGTCGGTTCTAAATCTGGAGAATGATAATTTAATGTCGGATCTAAATCGTATCCACGAGAGGGTTGTATTCCTACAAAAATATTCCCGATTTGGATTCCAGAAATGGGGAAATCATCGCTTGTAATATCTCCCCAACGTTGGGTAATGGCTTCCTGTATTGCTTGCGGAAGCCTCGCAAAATAATCTTGATAACTTTCTCTTGAAAGCGATTGTTTCACTTGACGATAAGATCGTCCTTCTGGATCATTTGTTATCCCTTCAGTTAGCCATTGAATTAACTCATCTCCTGTCTCTGGAAGTTTAGAAACTTGATATCCAGATGCGTTTAAGGCTTTTAAGATTTCAACACAGCTTTCTGGTGTATCTAACCCCACTCCATTGGCGAGTCTTCCATCTTTATTCGGATAATTCGCCAGAATCAGCGCAACTTTTTTATCAGCGTTTTGAATCCAATTTTGGGCTAAATTAACCACAAATTCCGCGCGATCGCGCACCGGTTCATAAGCAATAACATCGGTTTCTAATTGTTCATTCCATTGCTGAGAAGACTTAAACGAAATCGCCCGAGTAATCACTCGTCCATCCACTTCTGGAAGTGCAACATTCATCGCCACATCTCGCGGATTTAAACCTTGCATTCCTTTTTCCCATTGTTCTTTGGTTCCCCCACTTAAAATTACTTGTAGCACAGGAACATTTAATTGTTGCCAAAAACTACTTTGTTGTTCTTCTCCAAACTTCGCCAAAGAAAAACTGGTTGTATTCAGAACCAGTTCAATATTCTGACAATAGTCTAAAACCTTTGCTTGCACTTCTTCTTGACTTAAAGCGGAAACAAAAATAGGAACAGGAGATAAATTTCTCTGAGTTAATTCTTCACACAATAAATCAATCGGGGCTGTGTTTCCCGCTAAATAATGAGCGCGATAAAATAAGATTGCAACTCGCTTTTGATTTGCTTCTTTATCTGAAAGGAAAGAAGACGAATAAATTCCAACTCTAGGAACAGATTTTACAGCAGGGGGTTGATAGTTAGTTCCACAGCCTAAATCAGAAATAAATTGTAAGCCATGACGACAGTTTTCCACCCCTCCTTCAATGAAATATTGCCATAATTGATTGACCGCAGAAAGAGAGACAGTCGAGTGACTGATTAAAGCCGGATCCGCGCGATCGTCTCCTGGTAAAACCAACAAAAATGCACCATTTTCTTCTACTGTTTCTTTTACCACCTCTAGCCCATAAGACCAATACGCCCGTCCACCTAAAAGCCTTAAAATAATCACTTTTGCTTCTTTTAAAACCGTATCTGCATAGGTGTCGATACTTAACTCTTGTTGTAGATTTAAAATATTCGCAACCCGCACGTCTGGAAACTCAGGAGGAAGTTGTGACACCGCACTGGCTAACATCTGAATATCAGTATCTGCTGCAGTTAAAACAACAATCGGTGCCGGATTTTGTTCAATAAAAACAACCCCTTCTGTTTCAGGATCCCAACCGCCAGGAGTAGCTGCAATACGGTGCATAAATCTTGATTCGTCCTTAATCCTATATCGTTAAAATATGATAGCATGAATCAATAAAATCAAAGAAAAAAGCGACTATTCTTAGCAAAAAATAATCAAACACTCCAACTTAAGCCTCAAAACTCTTCGTGTCCTTTGTGTCTTTGTAGTTAATTCAAAACTTCTGTAAAAAAACATAACTCTCTCTACCAACTCAAGTAATCAACTAACTCTTTTTCAACCCTCTGTGTCTCTGTGGTTCATATTCTCTGATTCATCATTATTCAAAAATAGGAAAAATATATAAAGCAATATCTCCCTTTTTACTCCTTTTGACTGATGGCACTGACTTTATAATTAGAAGTAGAAGAAAATCTTCCTAAAACACGAGGAGAAAGTCATGTCTGAACCAACCAATAAAGGCGAAATGGAACAAAAACTGGCGGAAATGGGGTCAAAAATTGACGAATTAAAAGCAAAAGCCTCAGAAGCTAGTGCAGAAAGAAAAGAAGAACTGGATCAGCACATCCACCAGCTTCAGGAAAAACGAGAAGCTATACAACAGCAACTCAATGAGTTACAAGAAGCCAGTGGATCGGCTTGGGATGAAGTTAAATCTGGTTTTCAATCGGCTTGGGATGAATTAAATCAAGCCTTTGAAAAAGCGAGAGAACAGTTTAAGTAACTTATTCTGGCTGTTCAGTTGCTTCCGAATTAGAAGTGTTTTCTTCTGCTTCTGGTTGAGTTGTATTTTCATCCGTTAACAGCGGAGTCATTTGTTTAATCTGATCTTTAAACTGTGCTGGTGCGAGATCAAATGCTTTTTTGTATAAAGGCTTCGCTGCTTCATCATCCCCTTTTTCTTGTTGAACCAGTGCTTGTCCTAACACCGGACGAAAATCTTCAGGGTTGTTATCTGCAACTTCTTTATAAAGCGCGATCGCGCCATCAAAGCGTTCAGTCCGACCGTAAACTTGTGCTAACAATAACTTAACGCTAGTGGTATTAATCTCTTGATTGCCACTTTCCGCTAACGTTAACGTATCTTTTAGCTCACCAATTGCTGCTTCTGGACGGTCTTGCTGTAATAATAAATCAACTAATCCCTGTAATGCCCGAGGATCACCGGGTTGATTATCTAAAATACCGCGATAAGCATCCGCAGCCCCTTCTAAATCACCCACTTGCTGTTTTGCTTGTGCCAACAGAATACGATAAGCCTGTTGATCAGGATTGAGATCAGCGAGTTTTTCTAAAGGAGGAAGTGCGCCTTCAATATCTCCTTGCTGAATACGAACTTCAATCAATCCTTGTAATGCACTTTCATTTTCGGGTTCGCGTTCTAAAACTGCTTCATACCCTCTGGCTTTATCCGCTAAGTTTTCTTGTTCGGGTTGTGCTTGTGCGGGCGCAGAAGAAGGATTATTGGCTTGCTGAGGGCTTTGTTGGTTATTAAGAAACGGAATAACCGAAACCCCAACAAAAGCGACAACAATAATACCAATCACCACTAAAATCCAAGTTTTGTTTTTTTTATTATCGGAACTCATATTACTTTGTTGAGAGAGTGTTTATAGATGACTCACTACACAACATTAACACCCCCGCCACAAACCGCTTAAGTTGAGGAATTCTCATCGGTTGACATCCTCACCGCCATAGAAGGACGGTGATTCCTACCGGAAGGTAGTTACTGGTTCAGCGACACCACTTACTAATTCTGATTTCCCTTCATTAGCAGAGGCGGAAGTCTCCCCAGTCTTTTCCCCTTTCGAGGCAGTTTCCCAATGCCCTTGGGTACTGTTGTTTGACCATTCCATCCCTAACAATTCCATCCCTTTCTTTAGGATGTTTAATGCTGCGTTAGTATCTCGACAAAGCTCAATACTGGGATAAAAAATCTCTGAACGGGTCTCACTGGGATGAAAAGTGGTCATAGATTTTAGCCCCTTCCCGACTTCAATCTTTCTTTGTTTTATATTGTAGGTTTGCAAGGAATCACCAGACTAATTCCTTTCCCCAGAATACTGATAACAAATCTCAAATAGCGAATACCATAGAAAAAGCAGCAAATGTAAAGAAATGTAAGGGGTTCTATGGCAGATCAGTTAATTCGAGCGACAGCAGCAGACGGCGGGATTCGAGCAGTTGGGCTGATTTCAACCCGACTCACAGAAGAAGCCCGACAACGACATAATCTGTCTTATGTCGCAACCGCAGCATTAGGACGCGCAATGTCCTCTAGTTTGTTATTGGCTTCTAACATGAAGCAGGAACAATCTCGGGTCAATCTGCGGATTAAGAGTAATGGTCCTCTGGGTGGGCTGTTAGTGGATGCAGGGGTTGATGGAACAGTTCGTGGTTACGTGCAGAATCCGTCAGTGGAGTTACCCCCCAATGATCGCGGTAAACTTGATGTTGGCGGTGCTGTGGGGCGAGATGGCTATCTCTATGTGATTCGGGATGTGGGCTATGGTTATCCCTATTCCAGTACCGTAGAATTGGTTTCTGGGGAAATTGGCGATGACGTGGCAAATTATTTAATTACATCGGAACAAACGCCCTCTGCATTGCTTGTAGGGGTTTTTGTGGGTGCAGAAGGGGTTACGGCTTCCGGTGGAATTTTATTACAAGTTCTCCCCAAAGCCTCCCATGATGATGAATTAGTCCAAACCTTGGAGTCGAGAGTGGGTCAATTATCTGGCTTTACCCCCTTGATGCGACAAGGAAAAACCTTAACCAGTATTTTTGAAGAATTATTGGGGGATATGGGATTACATATTTTCCCTGATGTGCAAATGGTACGCTTCCACTGCGGTTGTACCTTTGAACGAATGATGGGTGCGTTAAAGCTACTCGGGATTGCTGAGTTAGAAGATATGATCGAAAAAGATGATGGCGCAGAAGCCACTTGTCACTTCTGCGGTCAAGTGTATCAAGCAAGTCGGGAAGAATTAGTGGAATTAGTAGAGAAAATGAAAGTAGAAAGTTAACGAGTTTCTGCTTCCTAAAACGTAACTTTTGTCCGTAACCACTCTGTAATGAGTTGCGGACAATTGCCTTTAAACCACCGCCAAGCCACGGCTCGAAAAGCAGGTTTGCTTAAACGCGCGATCGCCTTTAAGAAACGATTCATGGGACGAAATCCCACTTTTTTATTAATAATATTAATTGAGCCGACATCATATAAACAGTCTAAAATAATTTTAACCGTTGCTTCTTCCCGTTCCACTAAATTACCCAGTAATAATAGAACATCGTGCATCCGCTCTTCTTTAATGCGCTCTTCTTCTAAACGCTTTTCAAGTTGTAGTTTCACTGACTTTTCTGCCGGTACTAGCATCTTTCCTTAATCGTGACTGAATAAACAATACTGAAAAATGCTGTTTGAGTCTCCTCAAAACAGCATATGTAATTAGAGTAACTTGTCTTATGGTAATTGATATTTAAATTCAGTTGATCCTTGATAATTGGAAAGTTGTGATAATCTTTCTAATGGTTGTGTTCCCCGATACATTTCACCATTAATTTCCCAACTCGGGTAAGATTTTACTTCAGCTGCTTGACAGGCTTCTGGCTGCGGATCAATGCCTCTGGGATCACATTCAATATAATTAATTTTATCAAAGGCAGTTTTGCCAAAAAGCTGTTTTTGCTCAAAACAATGAGGACACCAAAATGCACCATATTCTTTTGCCCCAATGCTGCTTAAATGTTCAGCAAGAGCAATTTCAGCAGGACCTGATTCTGTTGTAATTTCCCATCCTTTTGGCGGTTGAGGCGCAGAGTCTGGTAAGGGAATCACATTTGCCTCTTGAGCAGCAACGGGTTCGTTATTAATATCAGAATAAATGCCTAATGTCCCGACCAACGTTACCATCCCAACCACAATCCCCGTGAAGAAAACTTGTCCTAAATCATCCCAATCTTTACCAAGTAAAGTGAGGGCTAATAAAGTTATAGAGAAGAAAGCAGAGCCAATGCAATAAGGGCAAAACGTTTGTAATTCAAAGGATAAAAGATACATCAGGTAAGCGCTGAAAGCCGTCATCGCTGTTGTCCCGATGAGGAGGAGAAACCAACTCCATTGTTCCAGTTGCTTACGCAAAGCCTTCTTTTGCTGGGGATTAATTAATAACGGACCCAGAGAAAACAGCACGATCGCGCTATAAGCCCCAAATCCAAATAAACTTAAGGGTAGCCCGAAAACGGTTGCGTAAGGACTGTTAAGAACATTACTACAATTGCCTCCTGCTTCTGCACCAGCAACACAGCCCACGGTTTGACCGGTTAATTTTTGGACGGTGAGATAAGCCGTGAGAATCGCTCCTAAAAGCGCGATCGCGCCGATAATCGGACGAGACCAGCGATAAATCCAAGGGGTAGAACGTCGTCTTACCATCAGTTATTTCCTCTCACAAATTGCGAAATGGTATGAGAACAATTCAATCCTAGCAGTCATGCTTTCCCAGAAAAGGAAAATGGCTCTTGTTGGCTATTTTCACTGTCTCGCACCGCTTCTACAAACTGACTGACCCGAATCGGATCAATCGGATTCTGAATATTCCCATTTCGCTTGAGAGAACTTGCCACAATTACTCCATCGGCTGCACTCAATAGACGAGGGACATTATCCCAAGTTGCCCCACTACCAATGAAAATGGGTTTCCCACTAGCAGCACTAGCAGCAGTTTCTAAATCATCTAACGTTGGCGGATCACCGGTTGTTCCACCAGAAATAATAATGCCATCCGCTAGCCCTCGCTCCACCGTTTCTTGAACAGCAGTGGTTAAGGGCGGATTGCCGAGAGGATAGGCGTGTTTCACACAAACATCAGCAAAAATGCCAACCTCAGAGCCTAATTCTCGCCGGTAACGCATTAACTCATGGGCTTCGCCTTCAATAATTCCTTGATCCGTTGCCATAATTCCCGTGAGGACATTAACTCGAATAAATTGGGCATTGACACAAGAAGCGATCGCGATCGCGCTTTTAGCATCATTCCGCAAAACATTAATTCCCACCGGCAACATCACCAAATTCATCACCCGTTGTACAATGAGCGTCATTGCACTGACAACTGCCGGATCCACTTGATTTTTGGCAAAAGGGGCATCAAAAAAATTTTCTATAATAATACCGTCCACACCGCCAGCAGCTAACGCCGTAGCTTCTTGTTCGGCACGTTCTCGGACAGTTTTTAAGTTACCGCCCCACCGGGGAGAAGAAGGAAGGGGCAGCAGGTGAACAACACCAATCACGGGATGGGGGGTTTGAAAAATTTGTTCTAAGTCCACGTTGTTTACTCGAACGCACTACGAATAGAGTTCTCAAAACTGTAACTCAGGAGTAAATGAGACCTGAGTTACATTCACTCGCTACGATTTCATATTGATCAGCAGTCGCAATGGCAAGGGAGTTTGTAGCAAAATCAACTGCTACAAAGAAACCCTTGAAGATCGGAAGTTGCTTCCAGCTTATTTAGCGACCACAAACTTTTTATGATAGCGGGTCATCGTCCTTAAGACTACCATTGTCCCCCTCACTTCCAACCGACCCACCCGAAATAAAAACCGATTTCAAACATTACCGTCGAGTTGTAAAAACAGTGGTAAACATCATCAAAAAACCACCAATGCCAATAATGACGGCAATGACCACTGGAATAACATTCATTAATTGCTCTTGATCCATAATCCCTTTGTCCTTAACGTGCTGCATTTCTAGTCTCTCAGAGTAAGCAACCACTTGGAAATCAAAGCCTGCCAAAATCGCTTCTTCATTCAAAGAAGAGCTTTCGATATGGCTCAATCTCACTAAGCTGTTAAGCATTTAAATTGGCTTGTGGATATGAGGCAATAGGCAATAATGGGAGTGATCAGCCTTTCCAGCTAATTGCAAGAATACCCCATTTAAGTGCGTCTTAGCTTAATGACAGCTAGATTAAAGACTCAACTAATGCTCAGTTTTTAGTAAGTGAGGAGATTGAGGATGAGGTTCAAGATCAGTTGTACAAACTTGCGTTTTCACCAAATTCGCCAACTCTTGGAGTTGATTGATGGCTTCTGCCCCTTCTAATTTCATTAGTTCGCGATCATCACATAATTCCGTCCACGTAATTCCATAATCAGACACGAGAAAGCGAATCAGGTGATTGTCTCCTAAGCTAACCATGAAAGAGGCGCTATTCATTTCTTGACCGCAGGTATAACAAGATGCAAGGTAGCCTCGTCGTTCTAAAACAATGGCAAGGGCTTGTAAATTCATGACCAAGTCCTGAATAAATTGGCGATGTTGGTGAGCTAGTCGTGTAAACACTTTTATCCTCCAGCGGCACACAATTTTCTCATTGTAGCCTATTTTTTAAGGTTTTCTTAAGATTTTGTGATCGTTCTCCAACGACGACAGTCATTTCTACGCTAGCAAAGTTCATCACAAACCACGCCAAAGACGT
>JAVLCL010000102.1:0-8950 GCA_031580825.1 Halothece sp. Uz-M2-17 | reverse complement strand
TTTTGCTGCAACAACTACAGCAGAAGCCCCCCCGTACTTAGCATCACAAGCTGAGTTAATCTGAGAGCTAATGTTGAGCGACTAAGGTTTTCTGAGTCAGCAATTTAACAGCTTCTTGGTATTGCTCATCCGCTTCTGTTCCCATTTGGGCGAAGGGGATCAAGGTTTGAGAGACTGTATAATCGGGTTCAATGCCCGCTTCATTAATATCCCGATGGCTGGGGGTTTCATACTTAGCGACTGTAACCGCAATCCCTGAGTCGTCGGGTAAATCAAACAGAGATTGAATTAAACCTTTGCCAAACGTTGTTTCTCCAACAATTTGAGCGCGATCGTTATCTTGCAATGCACCCGCTAAAATTTCGCTAGCACTGGCACTGCCTTGATTAACCAAGACAATTAAGGGTGCGTTAGTCACTGCACTATCACTTGCTCCATAACTGCCAATCATCCCTTGTCGATTAACGGTATGAACAACAGTTCCGGAATTGAGCCATAAACGAGCCGTTTCAATTCCAGCTTGCAACAACCCACCAGGGTTATTTCTCAAATCGAGGATAAATCCTTGCGCTCCTTGGTTTTCCAAATCAACGACCGAGTGAGCAATTTCTTTAGTGGCGTTAGCACTAAATTGAGCCAGACGAAGATAGCCAATGGGGGACTCTCCGCTATCATCTAAACGGGCATAAACGGGGTTTAGGGAAATCCGATCGCGCACAATATCCACTTCTCGAACCGTTGCTTCTTCTTCTCTTCCCGACTCAATGGTCAGGGTGACATGAGTTCCTACTTTTCCTCGCATCCGAGATGCAGCTTCATCAAGAGAGAGATTTTTCGTACTCACCCCATCAATTTCGAGAACGCGATCGCGCGGTTTGACTCCTGCTTTTTCAGCCGGTGAACCATCAATGGGAGTCACAACTTCTAATTGCTTGCTTTGGGAATTAATATCAATTTGTAGTCCGACTCCAGAGAGTTCCCCTGAGGTGTTGACCTGTAAACTGCGATACTGCTCTGGTCGTAACAAGCGAGTGAAGGGGTCATCTAAGGTTGCTAGCATCTCCTCAATCGCTTGATAAGTCGCTTCGCGATCTGAAAATCCCTGATCAAGGAAGCGTTGGCGGACAAACCACCAATTTTGATTATTAAAAGAATCGTCTAAATAAGCCTGATTGACAATCCGCCAGGCTTGTAAAAAGATTTTTTCTTCCTCGTTATAATAAGCCGTTGCATTGGTCGTCCAGCTGAGCCAGGCAATACCAATCACAACGATGACAGTAAACAGTTTTTGCCAAAAATTCGATTTGATCATGCTGAGCAGGAAGCGAGTGGATTCCAGTATTTCCGTGTGATTCAGGGGAGTTGCCCTATATTTCGAGGAGAGAGTGCATTCTCCTTGGATACAGTAACTTTTCTCTATCCAGTTACTGTTGACTATTATACTATCGTTATTCCCTTGCCTCGTGAGGTTTCTAGGGACGCACAAGACAACTAGGGATTAATTTTCTTTTAAGATTGAGGCTCATTTTTTTAATATTTCGTAAACTTTTCCCTCAGAATTGCTGCTCTTTACCCAAGGCTAGAATTTTATCTAATTGAGGAATACAGGGAAAAACAAAGACTTTTTAACGCCACGGAATTGAAAAATTTATGTTACAGTTCCTTTAGGAAAAAGTAATAATTCCCTTCATACCCCCCTTCCAATCACTCCTAACTTTGGTTTTGCTGAAAGCCAAAGGGAGAAAAAGATGTCAAAATTAGCAAGGGGATGCAAAGTAATAACGTTTTTAGTCTAGGAAGTCTGGCTTCATGTTCACAAAACAAGTAACGGATTCTAAAATTTATCAATGGTTTGACGAGCGTCTGGAAGTGCAGGCGATCTCTGATGACATTGCCAGTAAATACGTTCCGCCTCACGTTAACATTTTTTATTGTCTTGGTGGAATCACCCTCACTTGCTTTTTAATTCAATTTGCAACAGGGTTCGCCATGACGTTTTACTACAAGCCCACCGTTGCTGAGGCTTTTTCTTCTGTTCAATATCTAATGACTGAGGTCAACTTCGGCTGGCTCATCCGCTCCATTCACCGTTGGTCTGCGAGTATGATGGTGTTGATGATGATCCTCCATACTTTCCGTGTTTATCTAACCGGTGGCTTTAAAAAGCCTCGTGAGTTGACTTGGGTAACAGGAGTTGTCTTAGCTGTAATTACCGTTTCCTTTGGGGTCACAGGTTACTCTCTCCCTTGGGATCAAATCGGTTACTGGGCTGTAAAAATCGTTTCTGGTGTTCCAGAAGCCATTCCTGGGGTTGGTCCTTTGATTGTCGAGTTAATCCGTGGTGACGCTAGTGTTGGACAAGCCACACTCACCCGCTTCTACAGCTTACATACCTTTGTTTTACCTTGGTTTATTGCTGTTTTCATGCTGCTGCACTTCATCATGATTCGTAAACAAGGTATTTCTGGTCCTTTGTAAAGCGCGATTTTTATGAAGCTTTCTTAATCACTGTCAAGAGGAGAACAAATAACAATGTCCACCTTAAAAAAACCTGATTTAAGCGATCCGAAACTGCGGGCAAAATTAGCCCAAGGCATGGGTCATAACTACTACGGCGAACCCGCTTGGCCAAACGATTTGCTCTATACCTTCCCGATTGTAATTTTAGGAACAATTGGCTTGTGTGTTGGCTTAGGCGTTCTTGATCCGGCGATGAGTGGTGAACCGGCTGATCCGTTTGCAACACCTTTAGAAATTCTCCCTGAGTGGTATTTCTATCCTGTGTTCCAAATTTTACGGATTGTTCCTAACAAACTATTAGGAATTGCTGCCATGGCATCCATTCCTCTCGGTTTAATGTTAGTGCCTTTCATCGAAAACGTGAATAAGTTCCAAAACCCCTTCCGCCGTCCCATTGCAACTGCTGTTTTCTTATTCGGTACAGTGGTTACGCTCTGGCTTGGAATTGGCGCAACTTATCCTTTAGATGAATCTTTAACTTTAGGCTTGTTCTAATTGATCTCGCCATAAAACAAGAATCCTCCCTTTTTAGCGAAGGGGGGATTTTTTAATTTTGCCTTAATGCCCTTGCCAACGTTTGAGGGGAACACAAGGAATATCAAATTGGTCTAAACTCCGAGCAACCACAAAATCAACTAAATCTTCAATGGTTTCGGGGTGATGATACCAAGCGGGAATGGCTGGGACAATTTTTGCGCCAGCTTCAGCTAACGCAGTGAGATTCCGGAGATGAATCAGGCTCAAGGGAGTTTCTCTCGGAACAACAACTAATTTTCTCCCTTCCTTGAGTTGGACATCCGCAGCACGTTCTAACAAATCAGAACTTAACCCTTGTGCTATTTTCGCGACAGTGCTCATACTACAGGGAATCACGAGCATTCCTAAAGTACGATAAGAACCACTAGCAATCGTCGCGCCTACATCTCCCCAGCGATGACAGCGTAGTTTTCCGGTTTTTAGTTCCCCAGCTTGTTCCCGCCAGAATTGTTCTTGTTGATCCGGTTCTGCAGGCATTTTAATCTGGTTTTCGGCTTGCCAAACCATAAAACTTGCTTTAGACGCAACCACATCAATGGTATAGTCTGCTGCTAATAAGTATTTGAGGGTACGCACCGCATAAATTAAACCGGAAGCCCCACTAATGCCGACAGTAAGGGGTAAATTCATTGATTCGTTATTTGTTCTTTGTTATTAGTTATTTGTTGTTGGGGAATCAGGAGTCGGGACATTCCAACTCCCGTTGTTGAGGAAGTGGTAATCCCTCTCCTCTGAGACTAGAAAACTTGATTAATTATCAAAGTCTTCATCAGTTGCTGGGGTTGCACCAGACACAGTAACTAAGTCAATTTGCTGACGATAGTAGTCAACGCTTTTCACTTGCACTTTCACTCGGGAACCCAGACGGTAAGCAATACGGTTTTTGCGACCAACTAAACAAGCGTGACGAGCACGGTATTCATACCAGTCATCTTTTAAGGAACTGACATGAACTAATCCTTCTACCAGCAAGTCTTCGATTTCCACAAAGAAACCATAAGATTGAACCCCTGTAATTAAGCCAGAAAAGACCTCTCCCGTCCGCTCTTTCATTTTTTCAGCTTTTTTAAGTCCTTTCAGGTCATTTTCTGCGTCTTCCACCATTTTGTCTCGCTCGTTGAGATGGTGAATGAAACTGGCAATTTGTTCTTCGTATTCTGTTGCCATTGCAGGGGGAAGAACTTTCCAGTTAATTTTACCGTGACTACCAGGACCGTGGAGATCCACCCCTTCTTTTGCCCGACTGTGTCGCCGATCGCGCCCCTCTTGAAAGACTGATTTTAAAATGCGTTGCACCCATAAATCAGCATAGCGTTGTCCAGGGGAAATACAAGGACTATAAGCCGTACTTTCGGCTAAACCAAAGTGTTCTCCTGGCTTGGTGCTATATTTGGCCAACTTTAAGGTTGATTTCAAGAAAAACATCAACACGCGATCGGCACTAGATTTAGAAATTTGCCGACTGAAATTCTGGTAATCTTGGGGACGCAACTCATCTTCATTTTCCAGTTCCAGTTGCAATTCTAAGTTATTCCCCAGCTTCATTAAGTCTTCAATTTCGGTGTAGTCTGAGATCTGTTGAATGCGATAAATCCCTGGAACTTCAAGGGCTTGTAAGTGCCGTCCCACAACTTGTCCGGGAAGAATCATTAACTCAGTCAGCAAAGAGCGTACTGGTAGGGAAGAATCCACCACCACAGCCCCTAAACGCCCTTCATCTTTAAATCCTCCTTGCGCTTCTGGAAGCTCAATATCAAATCCACCTCGTTGCAACCGTTGTGCTTTGACTAAAGGACTGAGGGTAAAAAAGAGTTCATTCAACATTTCCACAGCTGATTTCAACTCGGGGGCAATCTCTTCCTTACCCCCTAAAAGCGATTGTGCTTCCTGATAGGTAAAATGCTGATCAAGACGAATCACGCTTTCATGAATCGCAAAATCTTCAATCTCGCCCATTTGATCCACAGTCAACATCACACTAACGGTGAGACGATCTTCCCCAGGAACTAAGGAAGCACATTGTTGCACTTCCTTCGGTAACAGGGGAATCACCAAATCTCTTAAAAAGACTGCGGTTCCCCGTTGTTTGGCAGCATTATCTAAAGCGGAGTCAGAAGAAACATAGTGGGCGACATCCGCAATATGAATTCCTAAACGCCAATTCCCACTATTGGTTTTTTCTAGGGTCAGGGCATTTTCCACAAAAGGAGGATTGTCTTCCGTCGGTGGTGTTTCGTCAAGAGAAATCGTGAGTAGATCCCGATAATCTTGTCTTTTTTCGAGAGTCTTTTCATCAAAGGTTGGGGTCAGGGCTTCGGCTTCTGCTAAAGCGTGTGGCGAGAAAGTTCTAGGAAGGTCGTGTTTACAGCAAACAATATCTGTGTCGGCTGCCTCTTCCGCATCACTCCCTAATACTTTTGTCACTCGTCCGACTGGTGGATGATCGCCAAGCGGATATCGCAAGACTTCCACATGAACGAGATGATCGACTGCTTCTTTTAAATCAGCCCCATCTGGACTCAGATTCAGTTCAAATAATAGCCGATCATCTAGAGGAACAGCGTGGTACTCTTGTTTGTTGTCGTCTTCTATTTCTCGGACTTGGGCCAGTAAAGAAGGGTTAGCGCGATCTAAGATCACTTGGACTTCTCCCTCGGGAGAACGACGACGACTGGCTTCTTTAATGACTTTCACTAAAACGCGATCGCCATTCCAAGCACTCCCTAAATGAGATTCACGGACGTAAATATCATCGGTTCCTTCTTGGTCTTGAATTGCGAAACAAAACCCTTTACTCGAACAACGGAGTTTTGCTTCTACCACATCCTCTTGGGGAGGACGACGGTATTTTCCTCTTTCTTTAACGATAACGCCGATGCGTTCTAAAGCATCTAGAGCAACTTGTAATTGTTGGATGCTGTATTCATCTTGAAGGTTGAGCTTTTTTTCGAGAACTTTTGGGGCAACCAGTTTATTATCACTTAAATGAGACAGGATTGTAGCGATTGAAAATTCCATCTGATATTAGTATCTTGTCGGGTTCACTTACACAGAATCTGCAGACATGAAAAACACTACGACTGTTTGTTATTCATTGAACGCTGAAACAACTATAGTCAATGTTTAGAGGAAAGCAAGCCAATGAATTTCTGATGTCTTCGGAGCGCATCAGTCGGCTTTACTTGCAATAGCAGATTCGCTCAATAATGATTAAACTACAGAAGTAGTGCTATCTTTATCTATTCTATCTGGTTTTGGACTAGAGTCCGAAATGAGTCTGATCATAGGTCTGATTTAAATTCGTTTGCAATTAAGGCAAGACAAAACAGCGATAACCAGTTATCAATTTACACACTATAAATTATGTTCGAGCAATTTCGCACTCATTTCCCAAAAGGAAGTCTTATTAGCGAATTAATTCAAATTGACCACGGAAAGTATATCGTTCGCGCTAGTGTCCAAAATGAAGGGTTGACTCTTGCGACTGGACTCGCTGCTGCGGATACGGTTGAACAAGCTGAAGACAAGGCGCGCGATCGCGCTCTAGCGGTTTTAAATATTTCCCTTTCTCCTCCGATTACACAAGCAAAACAAGAATCACGAGAAAAACCGATTCCCCCTTCTGCGGAAAAACAGCTTGATAATTCGTCAAAGTCAGGATTAAGTCAAGCCAAAATGACAGAAGAAAAACCCTTCTCTTCTGACACTGCTCCTACTCCCATCAATGAAAAATCTGAAACTGAGGTTCAGGGTAGTATGGAATGGTCAGATTCTTCTTCATGGGCTAAAGACCTACCAACAGGAGCAGATGCTGAACAGCATAGTGAGCCGGAAGTCAACAATAAAAATCACGTTTCTACTCAAACTGAAGGAGAAAAAACTGCGTCTAGTGCGAGTGAAGAAGTGATTATGGATAATTCCGATATTATTGCTCGTACGAATGTGGAATTGCGACGGTTGAATTGGACCAGTGAACAAGGACGAAAATTCTTGGAAGAAACGTATGGTAAACGATCGCGCTCTCTTCTTTCCGAATCAGAGTTACGGGAATTCCTTGAATACCTAGAAAAACAGCCCACCCCTCAAAGTGACCAGTAACAAGCAAGAAAACCTTGGTGCATCACTGGTCACAAGTAAGTGTTAAGAAGGGGGATTACTTGCGGAAGGACGGCGTTCAATGACACGGTCAATTAAACCGTATTCCATAGACTCTTGAGGGGACATAAAGAAATCACGCTCAGTATCTTCTTCAATTCGTTCTAAAGGTTGACCGGTGTGCTCAGCTAAGTAGTGATTTAATTGCTGTTTGAGATAGAGAATTTCTTTCGCTTGAATTTCAATATCTGTGGCTTGACCTTGCGCCCCGCCTAAAGGTTGGTGAATCATAATCCGAGAATGGGGAAGACTCAAACGCTTTCCTTTTTCCCCAGCACTGAGGAGAAACGCGCCCATACTTGCAGCCAGCCCTAAGCAGATTGTAGAGACATCAGGACGGATCTGGTTCATAGTATCAAAAATTCCCAGTCCAGCACTCACTGAACCCCCAGGAGAGTTGATGTAGAGATAAATATCTTTTTCAGGGTCTTCTGCTTCTAGGTAAAGCATTTGCGCCACAATCAAATTGGCAATTTCATCATCTACTTGTTGTCCTAAAAAGACAATTCTCTCGCGGAGTAAACGAGAGTAGATATCAAAGGCGCGTTCGCCACGACCTGAAGTTTCAATAACGGTAGGGATCATAGATTTCCTGCTGACGTTTTAGCTGTGCTTTTATTGATCTTATCTTTCCTGCCAGTAATTTTCATACTGTCGAGGGTTTGCTCTGTTGTTTCAGTTTTAACAGGATGTTTAATTCCAGCCTGATGGGCTTTTATGATCGGTGAGCTTTTAGTCATTTTAACAGATTCGTTTCTACTGCGATTTGGCAGTCACTTAGTTAAAAATACGTCGCCACCAAGGGTCAGAATAATTCCCTTGGGTTTCAACAAAATCAATATTATTGGTAATTTCCTCTAAATCCCAACCTGTTAATTGAGAAAGGGTTTGGGCATTTCGTTGTTGCCGATCGCGCACTTGTTGATAGTATTGTCTCGCCTCAGAACAGTCTGCTTCTCCTTTATAAGGGTGACGAATCACATAACGTCCTTGGAAAAATTGCCGATTAGGCGTTTCTTGAAACTGCAAATCTTGGGGATATAAATCGCGATTATAACGCACATGGAGACGAGTGATAAAAACCGAATTCTCTTCCCAAAAGACACCCGCTTTTCTTAATTCTTCTTGGTTAAGGGGACGAGCGGAACAAGGATCACAACTGCTCATATCCCAAGCATATTCTAAAAAGATGGTTTTTCCATCATTATCATTCCAGCTTTTTTCAAACATGGCTTTATAAAAATCAGGAAATTTTTCATCTTCTTTGATATAAACCGGAATATCCATATTTGAGGGGATTTTAACCGTGCGATAGTTAGTGACTTCTGTTTGACCTTTCGGGGAGAGGAGGTAAACCAGTAAGTCTTGATTTCCTTGTGCGTTTAATGTTCCTAAGCGAATGGGTAACATAAACCGAGAAGATTCAAACGCCATTTGTAAGGGACGCAAGTTTGAAAATTTTTCTGGATTATAGTTTTCTAAATTAACTTTAGCCACAAAGAATTTTAAGTTTTGACGAATATAAGGTTGTAAGAGTTTACTCGCCCCATCCGGAATATTATAATTATTCGTTTGTAACCAAGTTTCTAATCCATTTGATTCTTTTGCGCTGAGAATAACAATGGAATATTCCCCGACATCAAACTGTTCTTCTATGGTAACCCCTAAAGAATCGGCTGAGGGACTTCCTGCTGCTGCTGGTGCATGGCCTTGGCTCTGAGGCGAGGATAGCCCCATT